>CAIYXD010000288.1 GCA_903930085.1 uncultured Flavobacteriia bacterium | reverse complement strand
TATGTTTGAAATCGAGCAGCAAACTTAGTTTGAAACCAACACAAACGCAGGTAAAAGTTTTCTTTATATTTCCTCTACTTCAATCAGTTTTGCTTCATCTAAGCGCAAAGATAAAACATAGCCTTGCACGTCAATCGCAATTGGATCGCCAAAAGGCGCTTTAAAAAGTATGCATACTTCCTTTCCAACGACCAAGCCCATTTCCAATAGCTTTGGTTTTAATGTTGATTCCTGAATGTGAGAAACCTTGACATGTTTTCCAGAAATAATAGTTGAAAGCAACTTGCTCATAGTTAATTTATTCCTGTAAAATTAGTGCTTTAATACTTATTTATACGTACCACTTTTAAGGTATTCTCTATTATCAACAAATTTCCTCCAGTCATTTATTCTTCAGGACCAATCTTGCCGTTTGTCTGGTTTTTTGGGTAACGAGAATTTCTTTTCCTTCTGAAACCCGATGGAGCGTTTCTTGATCAAAATGGCGAATGGTTACTAATTCCAATCCTTCGTTATAGCGAACTTCGTATGTATCCTTGAAGATTTCGACAATCTGCAAAGGATCAATTTTTTCACGATCTACAAGAATTGAAAAATTAACCGCAGAATTTTGCATGAGATTAATTTTGGCATTCACTAGCGCTAAACGCTTAAAAATATCGCTTAAATGTTCTTCTACAATGAAGGAAAAATCCTTTGTAGTAAAAGAAAAAAGTACTTGATTCAATTTAAAAATGAACGATGGAACCAAGTGGTCATTTTCTGTGGAAGCCTGAATAATCGTGCCTTCCGCTGTTGGATCCAAGAAGGATTTTACATACAATGAAATACCTTTATTCTGCAATGGCTGAATCGTTTTTGGATGAATCACCGAAGCGCCATAATACGAAAGTTCTATAGCTTCTTTGAAGGAAATACGATCTAATTTCACCGTATTATCAAACCATTTTGGATCGGCGTTTAACATTCCTGGAACATCTTTCCAAATGGTCACACTTTCTGCGTTGGTGCAGTAGGCAAAAATTCCAGCGGAATAATCGGATCCTTCTCGTCCCAATGTTGTAGTTAGTCCCTCTGGCGAATGACCGATAAATCCCTGCGTCACTTGTATTACAACTTTTTCAAAGTTTGGTAAAAATGAATTTCTTATTAATTCCTCTGATTTTTTCCAATCTACATTCCCTTCCTGGAATTGGTTATTCGTGCGAATTAATTTCCGCGCATCTGCAAATGCAGCAGAATGTCCACTTTCCAATAAATAGGCGCTTAAAATTTTCGAAGAAATAACTTCTCCTAAAGAGACTATTTGGTCGTATTCTAAACTAAAATTATCTGACAATTCGCGATTGAACTGCGTGCGTAATAAGTCAAATATCCCATCAATTTCGGAGATTATTTCTTGTTTTTTTTCAGTAAATAGTCCTTCTATAATCTCGAGGTGAAATGACTGCGATTCCTTCACTAAACGTAAGAAAAGTGCTTCATTTCTAGAAAAAAGAGCACGAACAACTTCTTCTAGTTTATTTGTGGTTTTTCCCATTGCGGAAACAATTACCGTAAGTTTTTGTCCCTCAAACAAGGATAGAATAGTGGAAACATTTTTTACAGCACCGGCATCTTTCACAGAGGCACCGCCAAATTTAAAAACCTTCATTACATGTTATTTTGGATAAAAGTAGGAATTTTGAGACAGGAAAAAGGCAGAAAAAGTAAAGTTTACACAATTTTCAGCACCAGAATAAGCAAATTTAACTCAATCGATCTGTTAATATGCGCATTTCGATTACTGGGGAGATCTTTTCGTAAAGAATATTATAAACTGCTTCAACAATTGGCATTTCAACTTGAAATTTTTTGTTGATTTCCATAACACATTTGGTAGCATAATACCCCTCGGCAATCATATCCATTTCCAGTTGTGCGGTTTTCACAGAATAGCCTTTCCCAATCATAAAACCAAAGGTTCTGTTTCGGGAAAATTTTGAATAGGCTGTAACGAGCAAGTCGCCAAGGTAAGCGCTTGATTTTACGTCTCTGTGAATTGGACTTACCTCGTCGATAAAATTTTCAATTTCTTGAATTGCATTGGAAATTAAAACTGCTTGAAAATTATCCCCATAGCCTAAACCAGAACAAATACCAGAAGCTAAAGCATAAACGTTTTTCAATACTGCAGAAAGTTCTGTTCCAAAAAGATCATCAGAAACAGTTGTTTTAATGTAACGACAAGCTAAAAGTTCCGCCATTTCTTCCGCCATTTCTTCGTTTTGTCCTGCAATGGTAAGATACGACAAGCGCTCCAACGCCACTTCTTCTGCATGACAAGGCCCACAAATGATTCCGATGTTGTCGTAAGGCGTTCCGAAGGTTTTATGAATGAAACGTGCAGGAATTGCATTATACTCCGGTATAATTCCTTTTACAGCAGAAAAAATCACTTTCCCTTCCATTATTTCAGCTGGAAAACCTTCAAATATTTTTGTCAAAAAAGCGGAAGGTGTTGCAATTATCACAATATCAGCGGGCTGGATGATTTCAATTAAATCTGTGCTAACATTAACCTTATCTAGATCAAATTCAACGGATTGTAAATAGTTCGGATTGTGTCGGTAACGCAGAATATGCTCTACCGCCATATCATTTCGCATCCACCAATTGACTGAGGAAAGGTTGTTGCATAAAATTTTGACCAAAGCTGTTGCCCAACTTCCACCACCGATTACAGCTATTTTTTTCGACTCATTCATTTTCCTATGCGCCGTAAAAGTACCAAATTATTTCAATACCCCGACAAACACGCAAGGTTCGCGAATTTGAAAACAATTCCATTTTTTAATTAACGTTAGAAAAAAGCACGATTGTTTCACTCGATTTAGAGTATTCAGAATTTGCATTATTTTACTGATAATTATCAGGAAATTTTCTATTTAAACTCATTTAATCCTTTCCCAAAAGGGTGGATCTTTGTCTTATAACTCCAAATTTTTAAACGATGAGCACAAATGCAAGTACTTCGAAACACCCGATTGGTAAATTAGACAGCCTTTTTAACGCTTCAGAATTTAACCGCTTCGGATTAATTTTTGTGATATTAACCATCGTTGGCTGCCTTGGAGGCGTCGCTGTTGGTTTAGGGGCTGTCAAAAGCACATTTTTATTAAGTATGATAGTTGTTCCAACTATGGCAACTTTAAGTCTTTTGTTGGCAGTTTCGCCCATGAAATGGATTCTTTCTATCGCTGCAATTAGTGTGTTAATTGATGTTCTAATTATAATTTTCTTACTCGTTTCATAGGATAATCCTATCAAATTTATACTTCTGGGATTTGATTTTCGGTTGCTTCTGGCAAGTAGATGGTAAAAATTGTTCCTTCTCCTTCGCGTGTTTCGAAAGTAATCGTTCCGTTATGGTTTTCAATTATTTGTTTTACCATTGCTAATCCCAATCCGGTTCCCCCAGTTTTAGTGGTGAAATAGGGAACAAAAATTTTATCTATTTGATCTTTCGGGATTCCTGTTCCTGAATCTTTTATCGAAATCCGAACATTTTCTTGCACCCGCTCCACATAGATTGTGATTTTCCCAGCACTTTCTTCAGGTATGGATTGAATGGCGTTTTTCAGTAAGTTATTGAACGTTCGAATCATCTGATCCTTATCTGCATTCACCAAAACGGACTTTAAATCGCTTGCAAATTTAATTTCGCAAGTTGCTTCTTCTTTGAATACTTCCAGTACATTTTCAATAATCGGAATTAAATCCAAGGTCACTTCCTGCGGACGTGGCATTTTTGCAAAGTTTGAAAATTCGTTGGCAATTCTAGTTAAAGCATCAATTTGTTCAACGATGGAAGTGGCAACTTTTTTCAATTTTTGTTCAGAATTCGGATCATTTGGGTCGTATACACGCAACAAATGCTGGATACTAAGCTTCATTGGAGTCAATGGATTTTTAATCTCGTGTGCAACTTGTTTCGCCATTTCCCGCCAGGCAGATTCCCGCTCACTTTGCGCAAGTTGCTGCGCTGTATATTCGAGTTCCTGCAGTTTTTGGTTGTAGTCTTTTACCAAAGCGCCAATCTCATCTTCTTTGTCGTAGGAAATTTGCTGGTTATATTTCCCAAACCGAATTTTAGAAAAGTTTTCTTGCAAAATGCGTAATGGTGCTGTTACCCAATTGGAAATAAAAATTGCTAAAACAATTGAAATTGCTAGAAGAAGCATGAATACATTGATAATTGCAACTAAGAATTTCTGTATCTGATTCTCAAATTCTTTTTGTTTGCCGAAATGCTGCAAATTTGCAAACCCTAAAAGTTTCGCTTCGTGGTTGTAGAAGGGTAAATAAGCCGAAGCAAAATTCAATTTCCCAATTTTTTCCTCGTGAACAAATTCGCTTTTATTTTGAATTATAAATGCATGCAGAGCAGTCGGATTCATCTGTTCGCTCAATAAACCCATGTTAAAAACTTTCGGACGGGAAGAGCCAATGATTTGACCTTTCACATCGTAGAAATTTATATCCGTAACGAATACTTTAGAGAATTTCTGCAATAAAAAGGCTACATAATTTCCGTTTTCATGAATCGAAAGACTATCAGAAGCTCCAAGTTTACCGCGCAGTTCGATATCTACAGAAGCCAACTTTTCACGAATCACAAAATTTGTATACTCGTTGTATTGGTTGCGGACAAAAACGCCGCTTCCCCAGCCAAACGCTAGAAGTGAAACAAATACCAAACCGATTAATAGCAACTGAATTTTCACCGCCAATGTCAGCGTTCGTTTGAAAATGGAAGTCGTATTGAACTGAAATAAGAGCGGCAGCAATAAAATGCCATAAAAGCTGAACAAATAGGAAAAGGAAGTAAGTAATTCTATCCAAGAATAGTTTTTACTGGAAAGTACAACCGCATCATTTTTTGATTTTTCTAGAATGTAATGGTTGTATCCGTCTTGGTTGTAGTATCCGTTTCCTTCATTGGACCACGTTTTCATTGGAAGTACAGATGACGGATAATTAAAACCACCATACTTTGTAACCAATCGATTCTCGTGGTATTTGGCAATAGAATAATTCTCCAAAGATTCAAAAACTTGTGCTTTGGAGGAGATTAACAAGCGTGGGAATCCAATTTCTTCCGGAATTTTTTTTGATTTTAAGGTGCAGAATAAAATTGCAGCTGCGCTATCGCTGTAAATAGGCTGGCGAATAATATAGCTGTATTGTCCAGTATAATCGCTGATAAAGAAAATATTAGTGTCTATTTCAGAAACTTGACCATGTTTTCTCACGATTTCATTTAACTCTTCAAAGACATTTTTTTGATTTTCAACACCCGTAATGAAAGAGACGCCATTGGTATCAAAGAGGTTGAAGTTCATTTCGTACCGTTCCCAGAAGCCATGGAAGATTCTTCTCTCCAATCCTGCTTCAAAATCAGATTTTCCAATGTTATTCTTGGTTTTAATAAAATTCAAAAGAAAGTTATCTCTTTTCACTTTTTCTGTAATAGAGGCGTATTCCACTTCTGTCACTATATCTTGCTCTGTTGCAAGCTGATTGGCGTATAATTCCCGTTCGCTTTTTTCTTTTCTTTTGTTAAATTCTGCCAGATTCAAAGCTGAAACAAGGGAGAAAAGAACTAGAAAAATCATTCCGAAACCCAGTTGAAACGAGCGTTTATCGCGGTAGATAGTGTACACCAATAAACCGAGTAATAGAAGTGGAAAAATAGATGCAAACAATAATTGGTGTCCAAAATTGATTTCGTACAAAAAGAATCCAATTCCTGCAAAAAAGGAAATCATTGCCAGTTGCGAACCACTATTTTGCAACCTTTTATGCAATAAAACAACTTCCCGTGTTAGTATAAAATAGGTGTAAAATAGAAATCCGATGCTGATTAGTGCCAAAACGGAATATAGAGTGAGAGAAAAAAGCCGGTCTATTATCAATGGAATGGAGGAATTTTCAATCAATCCTTTGTTCAAATAGAGTAAAAATGCATAAAATGGAATGGTGCCCAAAAACAGAAAATAGGCGAGGAGTTTATTTTTTTTATCTGATTTAGTATTTTTTAGTTCAAATTTTAAAAAAAATGCAGCAAAAACAATCAGCAGACAATTGGTGAGGTATTCAAAAAAGTTGGGAAACCATTCGTTAGTTCCATACAAACTCGCCTGAAATGCGTGCGTGTCATGCATAAATCCAAACCAAATATATTTAAGCGAGAAAAACCGTAGAAGCACCAACGTGAAAAGAAGTAGCCAGCGGTATTTTCTCTCAAGTGTTTTACTGAATCCCAACAATAAATACAACCAACTTCCAATACTTGTAATTAAAAGCAGCAGTAATAGTTGCGATTCTCCTTCGGTGAAAGTTTGATAAGAATTTGGAATAAGGGAGAATAAAAAGTCTTTGTTTTTAGCGTAAATAGCATAATTTGGTGTTTGTTCCAGTGAAATTGATGCGTCAAATGGAAGTTCAAATGGGGAAACAAACTCGTTGATTAAATCTTTGTTTTCGTAGGAGTAGTCGTGTTTAATCAAAAAAGAGGCACAAACAACGTACTCATTTTCCGTAAACATTTCCGCGTAATACCACCCATTTTGCAAATGAATAATCCCAGAAGATGGAAAATGTATATCCGCAAAACGAATAATCGGTAGCTGATTGGTATTCCAAAATAAAAGGGAATCGTTTCTATAAATGTGTAAATTAAATTCGGAGTGGTCTTTCAGATCCTTCCAATCGCCAAGTTTGCCATTTTCCTTTAATTCTTTTCGCTTGTAGCCAAGAAATCGGTTCAATTTTATCTCTTGTTTAGAAAATTTATCCTGAAAAGAAGATATATGTCGCTCGTAATTTGAAGAGAAAATAGACCAATAGCAAAGTGTAAAAATACCAGTAGAAAGTATAGCCAATATTAAAAAGCGATATTTCAACAGGTTTTTTTTCAGCATTTTACGCTAATTTTTTAAGTGCAATCAGCTTATTTAATTCATACATCAAGCGCTCAAATTCGTCGTCTGCTCTAGAATCATTGTGAAAACGGAAATCTGCTTGGCCTTCAAATGGAAATAAAAAATTTTC
>CAIYXD010000287.1 GCA_903930085.1 uncultured Flavobacteriia bacterium | reverse complement strand
GTTGTTTTTATAGATTTACAAAATGCTACGTCCTTAGAGTTAAAGATTATTGCTCCTGGGATTATGACAGCAATGGTTACTACTGTTGCCGGTTTAATTGTTGGTATCATTTCTTTTATGGGCTACAATTTCTTAGTTGGTAAAATTGGAAAAGTGGTTTACCAAATGGAAAACGCAGCATTAGAATTTATGGATTTATTGAATCAACCAGGTAAATAAGAAACGATGAACTTCAGTTCAAAAAGTAAGGTAAAAATAGAAGGAGGAATGGCATCCATGACGGATCTCGTTTTCTTGCTGTTGATTTTTTTCATAATCATGAGTTTGATGTCAAACAACCAAACTCCTATTGATCTTCCAGAAGCAAAAGAAAGTATTCCAACAGATAAAGATCCTGTCACTGCAACGGTTATTATTACAGAAGATGGCCAATATGTTGTGATGCCGGGTGGATCAATGGATAAACCAATGGAATTCGAAGAAATCAAAGAATTGACCGCTTCTGCAGTAGAAAGTTCTAGAGAAATGAAACTTAAAATTGCAGGACATCGTAAAGCAAGTTACGAGGCTGTATTCAACGTTTTAGCACTTTCTCAAGCAAATGGTTGGGATCCAGTTTTAGCATACGATAAATAAAAGAATATGGCAGTTGTTCCAGTTGTAGATAGCAAGGATAGAAAATACGGAATTATTTCTGCTGTTGTATTATTGGGCTTGATTTTCATCTATCTTTTTCTGAAGACTTTTCAAATGGCAGATCCTGAACCACAGGCGTATGTCATGAAAACGGAAACAACTATAGATCAAATTGTACTGGAGAATCTTAAAGTTGAAGCTGGTGGTTCTGGAGGCGGCACTCCTTCTGATACTCCTGTTGGTGAACCAAAACCCCAAACGCAAAATGTTTTAACAAAACCAAAAAATCCTAAAACGAAAGCAAATACTGGGAAATCCAATCAAACGACCGCGCCAAATTCCACGAATTCCCCAAACTCTTCAAAACCTTCCAATAATCCATTTGGAACAGGCGGAACGGACGGCAAAGGCGGAACCGGAAGTGGTGGACCTTTTGGAGACGATAAAGGTAGTGGTGAAAAAGGTTCTGGAGGATCCGGTAAAGGAGAAGGTAGAATTCGATTGAATGATCCGCAAGTAGAGGATATCAGAACAGAGCGAAATGAAACTGTTTATCTGAAATTAAGTGTTAATGCGGAGGGAAATGTCGTTTCTGCTATTAGCACGTCTAAAACTACCACAACGGATCAACGTATCATTAACCAAGTAATTGCCGCAGTAAAAAGTTCGGTGAAATACAATAAAGATCCAGGATCCGAATTGGTTACCATGTTCCTCACGGTTAAAGTGGATGCAAAGTAATTCTTACACAGAAACAATCGATTGGTTGTTTCAACAATTTCCTTCTTACCAGACAATCGGTGCAGCGGCGTACAAACCAGATCTTGGTAATTGCGAATTACTTTGTACTCTTCTAGATAATCCGGAGCAAAAGCTGAAATTCATTCATATTGCAGGAACAAATGGAAAGGGATCTACCGCTTCCATGTTAGCTTCTATTTTGACTGCTTCGGGTGAAAAAGTTGGTTTATTTACTTCGCCACATATTCTTGATTTCAAAGAGCGGATTCGAATTAACGGAAAAACAATCAGCGAGCAAGAAGTAATTAATTTTTGC
>CAIYXD010000286.1 GCA_903930085.1 uncultured Flavobacteriia bacterium | reverse complement strand
TATGCAATTGTAATTTCTACAAATGCGGGATTATGGCGCTATATGATTGGAGACCTAGTTCGGTTCATTAATGTGGAAGATCGGCTGTTAAAGATTACGGGTCGCATCAAACAATTCCTTAGTTTATGCGGCGAACACTTGTCTTTGGATAATATTAACACAGCAATTCAAAACATTAGCAAGCGCGAAGGAATTGAGATAACAGAATTTAGCCTTTTTCCGCAAATAGACGAACAACGCCATTCCTGGTTTATTGGTGTAAATGAAAAGCTCGACACAGAGCAAATAATTAGTCTAATAGATAAAGAGCTCCGGGATTTGAACGATGATTATAATGGTGTTCGAAAAGTAAGTTTGCAACCACCTGTTTTGACGGCTCTTCCGGTTGAAACGTTCTATAATTTTATGGAAACCATTGGTAAGGCTGGGTCACAAAACAAATTTCCTCGGGTAATGAATGAGCACCAAAGCGACTTATGGCTAAGTTTTTTGGCTAAACAAAGTCTGCTTTAGATTGCTTTTTTTCCTTTGCTTTTTGGTAGTATTTTAGTAACGCATTGGCAATTACCACCAGCACAATGATGGAGGCGCCAACATAAAACTGCGAGCCAAGAACTTTATTTTCTTTGAGGATGAAAATTGCTAGTAAAATAGTATAAACAGGCTCTAAATTTATACTTAACGAAACGGTAAATGCCCCCAATCGTTTGACCACTTCAATCGTTGCAAGGAAAGCGAAGGAAGTGCACACGATTCCTAAAAACAACAACCAAAGAAAATCACTTACCTCCATACTAAATAATTCAGCAGTGAAATTTCCTTGCGCAACCAAAACTATGGTCAAAAAAAAGAGCGCAGCTAGCATTTCGTAAAAGGTAATTTTATACGAAGGGGAATCCTGGGCAAGTCGCGCGTTAAAAACGGAAAATAGCGCAGCGAAAAGCGCAGAACACAAACCATAAGCGAGCGCCTCGTAATCTTCGGGATTAAAGTCTCTCGACACGAAATAAATGCCATAAATTACAATTAACCCAAAAAAGAATTCAACTTTAGAAAACTTTCGCTTCATGAACAAGGGCTCCAACCACGTTACATGTAAAGTTGTAGTCGAAAGGCAAAGTATTCCCAAAGAAGCCGTGGAGAGTTGAATAGATGTGTAAAAAGTCATCCAATGCAATGCAACAATAATGCCAACACCAAAAATTTTAAGCAGTTCTTTTCGAGAGGAAATTGCAACCGATTTTTTCATAAAAACCAATGCAATTCCCAAAGCTAAAAAAGCAATTAAAACCCGGTGCCAAACAATATAAAACGCATCTAAATTTATTAAAACACCTAAAATTCCCGTAAATCCCCACATAAATATAATGAGATGCAGCAGTGTGTGGTATTTATATTTTTTCAACATGTATGGCGCGAAGGTAATTAAAGAATATAAAGTAATAGATTATCAAAGCGAGTATTATTGACCAAAATAGTGATTTTTATAAAAAAGAATTTCAAAAAAATACGCTAATTTTATAGCATGCAATTCAAAGATGTAATCGGACAAGAGGGGCTTAAAAAGCAGTTTATTCACGAAGTTGAAAACAATAAAATAAGCCACGCCCAACTTTTTTTAGGGAATGCTGGTTATGGAGGGTTGCCCCTTGCAATGGCGTTTGTTCAGTATTTGTTTTGCGAAAACAAGAATAGTAAAGACAGTTGCGGTGAATGTTCTTCTTGTCGGAGAATTGCGACGTTGCAGCATCCTGATGTTCATTTTTCATTTCCAGTTGTTCTTGCGGCGCATAAAAAATCAGATGGTGCAATTCACCTTTGGAGAGAACAAATTAAAGAACAGCCATATTTTAGTCAAGTTGAATGGCTGAGAAGAATTGACGAAAAAGAACGGAAGCCAATGATTGGAACTGAAGAAAGTCAAGATATTATTAAAAAACTGACACTTAAATCCTACGAAGGCGGCTACAAGGTCATGATTATTTGGATGGCGGAAGAAATGAATACCGTTTGTGCTAATAAATTATTAAAGATTTTAGAGGAGCCACCGCAGAAAACACTGTTTATTCTTTTGTGTGAAAAACAAGATCTTTTACTTCCAACCATCGTTTCGCGCACACAAATAGTAAAGATTCCACGCATTAATTCCGAGGATTTAAAGTCCTACTTAGAAAACAACTTTGCTGTTAATGGATCTAATTTGGAAAGTATTGTAGCGCGCTCGGAAGGCAGCGCTTTACATGCGTATGAAATGATTGGATCGCACGAAGAACAGGACTATAACCGCGAACTTTTCATCCAATTGATGCGGGTTTGTTATAAAAAAGACGTGCTTCCAATGTTGGATTGGGCGGAAGATATCGCGGCTTCTAGTAAAGATCGGCAGAAGATTTTTTTACAGTATGGTTTGCACATGTTTCGCCAAAGTTTACTGAGAAACTATACCGGCGGACAACTGACGCGTGTTTCAAGCGAAGAAGAAGATTTTTTAGGCAAATTTGCTAAGTTTATTACCGGTAAAAACATTCAGGATTTTATGCAAACGTTTGACGATGCTTACTACCATATTGAACGAAATGCCACTGCTAAAATACTATTTACCAACCTCTGCTTTAAAGTGATGCGTTATATTCACTTTGCTTAGTTCAAAACTCTATTTTCGATAAGCACCAACAAACTCTGATTTATTTCTTATTTTTACATAAATAAAAAAGCGAATTATGGGTTGTTCAAATTGCAGTAGTGGAGGTGGAACTCCACGAGGATGTAAGAATAATGGAACCTGTAGTTCTGGCGGTTGTGACAAACTTGAGGTGTACGACTGGTTGGCAAATATAGCTTTACCAAACGGTCAATCCATCTACGATATAGTTGAAGTTCGATTTAAAAACAGTCGAAAAAGTTTCTATCGAAACGCAAAAGGATTGAGTGTTCAAGTTGGGGATGTAGTTGTTGTTGAGACGAGCCCTGGATACGATATCGGCGTTATTTCAGTCATAGGAGAACTAGCCAGAATACAAGTTAAAAAGAAAGCTGCCGGGTTTAAACCAATGGAGGCTAAAAAATTAGTTAGAATTGCTTCTCAAGACGATATTGACAAGTGGGCGCAAGCGCGTTCGCTAGAAAAAGAGGTGATGTATAAATCGAGAACCTTGGCGGTGAATCTTAATTTAGAAATGAAAATTTCAGATGTAGAATACCAAGGAGATTTATCTAAAGCTACATTTTATTATACCGCAGAAGGCAGAGTTGATTTCCGCCAACTGATAAAAGACATGGCCGATCAGTTCAAAATCCGGGTGGAAATGCGCCAAATTGGTTCGCGCCAAGAAGCATCCAGACTTGGTGGAATTGGTTCATGCGGAAGAGAATTGTGCTGTTCAACATGGTTAACGGATTTCCGTTCCGTGTCCACTTCTGCTGCTCGTTACCAGCAATTATCCTTGAATCCGCAAAAACTTGCTGGACAATGTGGTAAATTAAAATGCTGTCTAAACTATGAGCTAGACATGTACATGGATGCTTTTAAAGCATTTCCTAAATCCGATATTCGTCTTCAAACAGAAATTGGAAACGCTTACCACGTAAAAACAGATGTGTTTAAAAAACAAATGTGGTATGCTTACGAAGGAAATTCAGCAAGTGGCTTAATTGCCATGACGCCAGACCGCGTGCGAGAAGTTGTTATAATGAATCGCGACAATAAAAAACCAAAAGAACTGAACGAGTATGTTCACGAGGTAGTGAAAGAACCAGATTATTCCAATGTTGTTGGGCAAGACAGTTTAAATCGTTTTGAACATACGTTTAAAAACAAGAAGAAAAAGAAAAAACCTGCGAATCCAAATCGGCCTGTAGATAATTCCAATAGGGAACTTCAAAGTCCTGCTCAAAACCCAACGGGTGAACAAAAAGCCGTTGCACCAAGAGAAGGCACAAATAATCCATCGGCAGCAGTAACAGCGCCAAATCCAGCGAATAAAAGAAGAAATAAACGGCCAAACAATAGGGGTAGAGAAACGCCTAATTCCAATTCCAATGAAACGAAAGAGTAGTTTTATTTTTATTCTCTTGGTTTCACTCGTGTTTAGCGCATGTGAGAAACCGCCAACGTTTGAGAAATCGTATGCTTTCTCAAAAAAACAATGGAATCAGCAGGTAAAACCAAGATTCACGGTTGCGATTAAGGATACGATTAAGGAATATGATTTTGTTTTGACTATTCGAACAACAACAGAATATAAATACAGTAATTTGTGGATGTATTGGAATACAACAACACCAGACGGACAAAAAGCAAGGGAACCTTTCGAGGTGAAAATTGCAAATCCAGATGGTTCTTGGATCGGAAAAAAGACTGGCACAATTGTGGAAAATGCGCTTTACTTTAAAAGACGTAAAATGCCGTTAAAGGGAAAATATATCTTTACGTTGGAACAAGGCATTACAAATTCCAGTATAGATGAAATACTAGATGTTAGTCTTCTTGTTCAAGAAGTAAAAGACACGAAAAAGTAATAGTTTTACTTTTTATTTTTCCCAGGCTTGTATCCAAGATTATAAGAATAGGAAATATTTAAAACGTGCCTAGTTGCTGCGTTTGGAACCTGAATTTTTTGGTCTAACAAATAACCGATAGAAAATTCATGCGGACTATCTAGTTCTAATTCCGCTCCAATGAACGCACGGTATTTTGTGAAACGTTGTCCGTAAGGGCCGTAGTTTGGATTGTAAAAGAATTCAACACTAGCAATAGGTGTTATAAAACTGTTGTCAATATCATAACTAAATTCAGGTTTAAAACGAAAGGCTTGATCAAATTCAACATTGTATGCAGAAGAACCGAATCCACCAAATGCATATTGGTAGCGAATTCTTCCCGCAAAAGAAAGCCGATCTAAAGTAAATTTGAAATTGGCATTAAAATTCAAGCGATTACCGAAACTATAGTTTTTGAAATCGTCTTTGCTAAAAATTGCACGGTAATCAATCGAAGGACGAAACCAGCTGGTTACTTTGTATTTTAAAGACGCTTGAGGGAAAAAGGTTTCCAATCCTTCCGAACCAAATCGAGTGGTCATTTCGCCAGCCCAATCCATTTTTTTATTGATTTCACCTTTTACCCCATACTCTGCCCATACTTTTCCTTCGCTCTGTCCGAAGCCAAGAAATGGAAAAAGAATGAAAATTGCTATGTACTTTTTCATTCTATTTTATCAAGGTAATCGTGCCAATGTTTAAATCTTCTTTTTTCTTTAGTTCAACAGTTGTTTTCACTACTTCTTTTGTGTAGTAATCATCATCGTTGCTTATCACGTTTGAACCTTTATGAAAAATGTCACTATACGCATAAATAGTATACGTTCCCGGTTGTAAATACTTAAAGGTGAATGTTCCGTCGTAATTACAAGAAACTTTATCGTCCTGAATTAAATCATCTGTTCCATAAACAATATATACATCCTCTTCAGCGCCATCATAGCTAATTGTTTCAGAATAATTACTGCTAACATATAATTTTTCGTCAATTGTTATTTTGCCAGTAATAGCGCTTTTTCCGCCTTCTCCTTC
The DNA here is from genome assembly GCA_903930085.1 of uncultured Flavobacteriia bacterium. GTDB lineage: Bacteria > Bacteroidota > Bacteroidia > Flavobacteriales_D > Crocinitomicaceae > M0103. Next base: position 7,543 of record CAIYXD010000286.1, on the reverse strand, counting down.
ATATTTTTTGCAAGAATTAAGGAGCAAAGACGAAGCTGCAATAAGCATAATTTTAAATGTAATTTTCATAATAACACTGTTTAATTAATTTAACGTGAGAAGACAACTTTATATTCATATTATTCGTCTCAAAAATAACAATTTAATTAATAATTGCTTAATATTGATCTTGGTTGTTATTAAATCATGGTCTCTGAAACATCAAAAATAAAAGAATATGAAAAATAGTTTACTGACTCTCCTGCTATTAACACTTACTTTTTCTGTTACATCTCAGGTAATTATCAATGAATATTCCTGTTCAAACATGACAGGTATTACCGATGCTTATGGCGAGCGAGAAGATTGGGTTGAATTGCACAATCCAACAACCGCTGCAGTTGATCTTACCGGTTATTTTTTGTCAAATAAGTCTACGAATTTATTTAAATGGGTAATTCCGAGTGGAACAATTCCTGCAAATGGATTTAAAATGGTCTTTTGTTCGAATCGAAACACAGTAAACGGAACGCAATTACACACTAATTTTAATTTAAAACAAACTAAAGGCGACTGGATTATTTTAACGAATGTTGGTGGCGTTGTAGTAGATTCTCTGAAATTGGTGCACATGACAAAAGCAGACCATTCCGTTGGGAGATCTACAAACGGTGCAGTGGACTGGAAATTATTTACTACGCCTACACCAAATGCAAACAATACTGGCGCTCAGAACTTTTACGTTCCAACGCCAGTTATTAGTTTGGCTCCTGGTTTTTATACTGGAACTCAAACGGTGACAATTACGTGCTCAGATCCAACCGCATCTATTCGATACACTATAAATGGTGCAAATCCAGCAACAACATCTACACTTTATTCCGGACCTATTACAATAGCAGCAACAACCATTTTAAGAGCAGCAGCATTTGGAACAAATCAACCATCTTTCATTGAGTCTAACACCTACTTCATAAATGTTACCCACCCAATTCCTGTTGTTTCTGTTAGTAGCTCTGCAGTTTCAACTTTGGTTGCAAATGGAAATCAAATTACAGCGGTCGGTTCTTTTGAATTATTTGAAGACGATGGTACTTTTATTGATGAGGGTCAAGGCGAATTTAACAAGCATGGTAACGACTCATGGGCATACGCTCAAAGAGGGTTTGATTACATCACAAGAGATGAATTTGGTTATGCTGCTCAACTCGAACACCAAATTTTCCCAGAATCAACGCGAGATAAATTCCAACGGGTAATTTTAAAACCGGCGGCAAGTGATAATTATTCTTTTGAAGACGGGGCCCATATTCGAGATGCATTTATTCACACACTTTCTATTCGGGCAGACATGAAGTTGGATGAGCGAACTTGGAGACCGTGTATTGTTTATTTAAATGGACAATACTGGGGAGTATATGAAATTCGTGAAAAAGCAGACGATCATGATTATACAAACCACTATTTTAACCAAGATAAATTCAACCTACAGTATTTAAAAACATGGGGAGGAACTTGGCAAGAATATGGTGCGCCTAATGCACAGCCTGACTGGACAGCGTTGCGGACATATATCAACACCAATAACATGGGCGTTCCTGCAAACTTCAATTATGTGGACAGTTTGCTGAATTGGGAATCTTTGTGCGATTATTTCATGTTCAACTCCTATGTTGTGAACCAAGACTGGTTGAATTGGAATACAGCATGGTGGAGAGGAATGGATCCGCTTGGTGACAAGAAAAAATGGCGATACACACTTTGGGATATGGATGCAACTTTTGGGCATTATGTTAATTATACTGGAATTCCAGATGCATCCGCAAATGCCGATCCGTGTAATGTTGAGAATCTCCCAAATCCTGGAGGACAAGGACATACCAATATCCTAGAAAAATTAATAAATGAAAATCCAGTTGTTGAACAATATTACATTACCAGATACATCGATTTGGTTAACACGTATTTTTCTTGTGATTACATGATTCCACTTTTGGATAGTATGGTAGCTGAAATCTCGCCGGAAATGCCAGGTCAAATTGCGAAATGGCCACAACCCGGAACATCTTTTGCTGATTGGCAAAGTAAAGTTCAAATATTGCGCAACTTTATAAACAATCGTTGTACGGCTCTTGAGCAAGGCTTGATAGATTGCTATTCTTTAACCGGCCCATTTGACGTGACGTTTGATGTTTCCCCAGCGTTGTCCGGTGAAATCAAAGTGAATTCAATTTGGGCACCAACTTATCCTTGGGCAACTTCTTATTACGGAGGAATTGCAACCAATCTTGTTGCACAACCTTTACCAGGATACGTTTTTGACCATTGGGAATATACGATAGGCCCTTTAGCTCTTCCAATTACATCAGACACGAATACATTAAATATTACTGGAGCAGAAAACATTGTTGCTTTCTTTCTTTTGGATAATCCAGATTTTGATGGAGACGGATTATTGAATACAGATGAAGCGTTGGCAGGAACAGATCCTCAAAACCCAGATACAGATGGCGATGGCGAAAATGACAATTTGGAAGTTGGAGCAGATCCACTAAATCCAACCGATACAGATGGCGACGGAAATATTGATGCTTTGGAATCGTCTATTACAGATACAGATAACGATGGCGTTAGTGATGAATTGGATCCAGCAAACACAAATCCGTGTATTCCAAATCCAAATGCTGGTCCTTGTGATCAAGATGGCGATGGTTTAACAAATACGCAGGAAACAGCAGCAGGAACAACAACAACAAATCCAGACACAGATGGTGACGGAATAAATGATGGTGCAGAAATTACAGCAGGTTCAGACCCATTAAACCCTTGTGATCCAGACGATTCATCCATTGATTGCCAAGTAGATTCCGATGGTGATGGTTTAACCGATGCGCAAGAAGCAGTTTTAGGAACAAATCCGAATAATGCCGATACGGATGGCGACGGTTTGGAAGATGGAATTGAAGTTGGAAACGCAACGGATCCTTTGGATGAATGCGATCCAAATAATGTTGGTGCAAGTTGTATTAATGGAATCTATCTACCAACAGGGTTTTCTCCAAATGGCTCAGGTGATTCAGACAATGAAAACCTATCTATAATTGTTGGTAAAGATGTCTTGTCTTTCACACTTTCAATATATGACAGATGGGGGAATAGGATGGTAAACACAAGCGATAGAAACTTTTCGTGGAACGGAACCTTTAAGGGAGAGGCTTGTAATTCCGGAGTATATGCCTATATTTTAGAGGTGAAATATGTTACTGGAAATACAGAAACTAAGTCTGGAAATATAACTTTAATTCGTTGATTTTTATGAGAAAGATAATTTTTTCAATTTCCCTCTTCCTTTCGTTAAATGCACTATCGCAAGATTTACATTTCTCTCAAACCTCTCAAACGCCGCTTTTAATAAATCCGGCAGCTGCAGGAGTTTACGATGGTTGGGAACGGGTAATTATCAACCACCGAAATCAATGGCTTGGTGCTGGAACACAATTTATGACAACATCTGTTGCCGCAGATGCGAATTTTGGTAAAAGTAGAAATAATGACAAGGCGCACCTTGGCGTTGGATTGATGTTTAATAACGATATCGGCGGTGATGCACGGTTTGGAAATCAAACAGGATCCTTATCTATTAGTGGAATTTTACCTATGGGAAGATCAGGCCATATTTTATCTGCTGGAATACAAGGAGGATTTGGAAGTAGAAAAGCGGATTTTTCCAAGTTGATTTTTTCCTCCCAATGGACAGGAACACAGTTTGACCAAACCATTCTTTCCGGAGAAGCAAATGGGGCAAGTTCTTTTACCTATGCAGATGCTTCTGCTGGCTTATTTTATGTCTTTGATGGAGGTAAATCGACGTTTAGGAGAAACAACGATTTTAAGTTTCAATTTGGCGTTTCTGGATATCATTTAAACCGCCCAGCATTAAAATACACGACGATTAGCGGGGAAAGAATGCTTAGTAAATTTGTCATACATTCTTCCGTTATTTCAGATATTATGGATACGGATTGGTCAATTGACGGAAGTATCGTTCAATTTTTTCAAGGTCCGCACTCTGAAACTATTTTAGGTGCAATTTTTAAATACCGTTTCAAAAATGGAACAAAAGTCACAGGAAACTTCCAAGATGCATACATCGGCTTTGGATCTTATTTCCGATTTAGAGACGCAGTTGTTCCTGCTGTAACCTTGGATTGGGCAGGCTTTAAATTTGGCGTTTCTTACGATGTTACCATTTCATCTATGCAAAGGGCATATAGTGGTGGATCTCTGGAATTTTCTCTTTCCTATACGAACTTTAGCCACGCTTTATTTAAATCGAGAAATAGATTTTAAAGTAAAAACCTAAGTGCGATATCGAACTTAGGTTAAAAGGGAATTTTTTACTATTCGTTACTTTTGGGCAAAGGACTTGAAAAACAAGAAAATTCTTTTTCGAAATAAAAAAAGAAGTAAAAAATAAGGAAGAAGCATTAAGTAAAGAATACCCGTATTTATGCTACTGCCGAAGGATGCTTCGTCTAATTCACTGCCTTGTTCCGCAAGCATTTTACACTGTGAGCATCCCTGAGCTAAGAATTGATTTTCCAGCAGGATAAATGCAAAAAGAACAAGGATAAGTGTATATTTTTTCATACCGTAAAATTACAGATTTTATCTTTTTAGATGTACATATAATTGACAAAATTGTATAAATTTTTAGGGAATGGTATAAACCATCTACTTGCTGAATAAGGTCTACTCACTAAATTCAATTAACTTTGTTTTGCTATTAAACAAAAACACATGAAATACCTCGTTTTCTTATTCCCGCTGTTCTTCTTTTCGTGTAAGGAATCTAATCTAACCGCGAAACCAAAAAAGTTAAATTTGGATAGCTTATTAGTTCTTTACCCAGATAGCGTAGAATTGATTTTAAAGCGCGGAACGAGATTAGTTGATAAATATTATTACGATACTGCAATGCCTGACGCTGCAAAGGCTTTTCGACTAGACAGCAACAATCTCGAAGTTCGAATGCTTTATGCAAACGTGCTGAATAATCGTCCTGAAAGAACGGTTGCGGACGTTGCGGCAGCGCAAAGACAGTATAAACTCATTATCAAGAAGCAACCCAAAAACACAAAAGGACTCGTTGGATTAGCTTCTACGTTTAGCCAGCAAATGGATTTTGATAAATCTTTTGAATACATTAACAAAGCCTTGCGAATTGACCCAAAGTATCGGGATGCGTATATAATGAAAGGTTCTAATTACTTGTTTTTAAACAAACCGGATTTAGCAAAATCGTCTTATGAAACAGCTGTGCAGCAAGACCCGAATTTTTACGAAGGATATTTGATGTTGGGAGCTTTATACCAAGCGGAAAACAATAAAATCTGTATCGAATACTATAAAACAGCCGCGGAATTAAAACCAAAAAACACAGAGGTACTTTTTTCGCTTGCGTATGCGGAACAGTTATTTGGTAAAGCGGAAAACGCACTGGCGATTTACCGAAAAATGATTCAAATTGATACTGCTTATTTTCAAGCGCTGAATCAAATTGGAGTTATCAAGCAATACGATTACAAAGAAATTGATAGCGCAATTTATTATTATAATTCAGCAATTCAGACGGAACCTAGATTTGTCGAGGCGTGGCATAACTTAGGAACATGTTACGAAGCGCAAGGTGAAAAAACCAGAGCGCTGAAAGCGTACGCGAAAGCATTGAAGTTTAATCCGGAATTCACATTGTCACGCGACCGAGCAAATGCGCTTCAATAATGCGTATAAATCCAAAAATAATTCAAGTTGCAGGTGACGCATTAATTCCTTTGGCCGGGTATTTTTGGTGGGAATGGAACCTATATTATATTCTGTTGTTTTACTTTTTGGATTATATTTCCAACGAGATTTTTCTAAACGTAAAATCCAAAAAAATTCAAATCTCTCAAAACACACCGCCAAAAATTTGGATTAAAAACGCAATAATCAGTTCATTTTTGCTAATTTTTACTGTTTTATGCGTTCATTTTGCTATGTTACAAATTTCTCCTGGTATTCAATTTACAGACGAGTTATTGCATTTTTGGAAATACAAAGACCTTGGAATTGAGCAAGGATACATTCTTGTACCCTTGATTTTTTTAGTAGGATTTCAACGCTATAAATTGGAATTTGTAGCCACCGCTCAATTTAAAAAGGTTCAGATGAAAGAGCTATGGAAACAACATATTATAGTCCATTTTACTATTTTGGCTTTTTCTTGCACCGTTATAGGATTGTCTGCTTTTATTGTTTTTCCGGAGATTGTTTATATTTCTTCTCTTATTTTGGCCTCCAGTGTTTTCCAACTTCTGCGCGTCAATCGCTAGTTTAGTTGTTTTTCTTTAGCCATCTCGGCAATAAAAACGCGCCAATAAATAAATAGGGGAAATAGGAAATTAACCGCCAGAGGATTGCCAATGCGGCTAAAAGCAAAGTGGATTGACTAAACGAAATAAGTAATTCACCAAATGCAAATTCCGCTACTCCACTTCCTCCAGGAGTTGGGCTTACCAGCATAAACAACCACAAAACCAATTGCTTTCCTAAAATAATAATGTGGTCTATAAATCCTAAATGTAAAAACGCTTGCAGTATTGCATTGATGACAAGGTAGCGGGAAGTCCAACTGGCGCAGGTTAAACCAAAGATTTTTAACCAATAACCAAAGGATTCATTACGCATCACTTTTGAAGACGTTTCAATGTCTTTTCCCGTTTGAATGGCCTTGTCTTTCCAGCGCCGTAAAATAGGCAAACTGAAGACCGATTTAAGCAGCCATGTTGCCAAACTTGGGAACAAGAAGATACTTGAAAATAGAAACAAACACGCCAAAAGAATTGCCGAAAATCCAATCCAAAAAACCCATTCAATACGCATCGAACCCTCTATAGCTCGCGGGAATAATTGTGCGCTATCAATAAATAGAAACACAAAAGGAATCATAATTACATAGAACAAATTATCCATCATTGCCGTGATAAATACAATGGCAGTTGCTCGACCAAGTTCTATTTTTTCTTTGTGCAAAATAAACATGGCAACAGCTGCGCCGCCAACAACTCCTGGAGAAAGAGCAGAAGCAAATTCCCACAATAAAATCACATAAAAACTGGATTTCCAGCTTAAATCGTAATGGGTTAACAGTCGAATTCGCCACATGTAGAAAAAATCCCTCCCTACAACAAAAAGGATTGCTATGATTAACCAGATGAAGGATTGATTTGTCCAGGAAATAGCGGATAATATATCGGATAATTTTTGTTTTCGATATTCGCCATCAGCGGACAGGTAAAATTCTTTGCTGTTCCCAAGATCTGCCGAACCATTTTCATTGAAATCCACCCACGCATAATTTCCATGGCCTTTTTCTACCTTTAAAAAATGTACTTCCGAAACACTTCTATACACCATCCATCCTGCGACAAGCAGCCCAAGTGCAATTGCCATCCAAATTTTCCATCTTTTGAAGGATTTTTGTATGATTGATGCGTCTGACATTTATTTAACGGGAGAAATT
>CAIYXD010000285.1 GCA_903930085.1 uncultured Flavobacteriia bacterium | reverse complement strand
AGTACATTAAATATAGTAGGAAAAACAACAGCTCACGATTTAGCTTTAAACTACCTTGAATCGTGTGAGAAAAATGGAATTATGTTCACTAATGGAGATAATGACACTTTCCCTCTTTGGTACATGCAAGAAGTAGAGGGAAAAAGAACAGATGTGCGCGTTTGTAACCTATCTTTAATGGGAACTGATTGGTACACAAATCAAATGAAAATGAAAGCGTACGAGTCTGATCCACTACCGATTAAGTTTAGAGAAGATCAAATTTTGATGTATGCAGGAAATACCGACCAGATTTATTTCTTGTCTTTATTGGAATTATTCTCAATGAATCCAGGAGAAGGGATTTTGGATAAAGTTTTAGATCTGCGTTTGAAATATAATACAACACAAGCAGGTCAAGCATTGCGCTATTTTGATTTCAAAGCGAACGAAATTCTGAGCGGTGTTGTATGTAGCGACGCTGGAACACAACAAGCAAAAACACAATTGTTGACGTCAGATTCCACTAACTTAAAACAAAGTATTATTAAAAAATACATTGGTTTATTGAAATTGTATGATGGTGCGCGTAGCGGTACAGTAACGAATTTGCAAGCTGCAGCACAACCACTTCAAGAATTAATTGAACAATTCGAAATGTCATGGTCATCTGTTGATTTAGCAGAAGCAATGGCATTCGTTCGTGATGATAAAAACATGATTATCAACGAAGGTAATCGTTTATCTTTCTTTCCGTCAGGACGATTCTCAATGAAAGTAAACAAAGGAAACGCTGTTAAATCTGGAGTAATTACAAAAGCAGAAGCGGCGAGATGTCCTGAAAGGATTGCATTTGAATACAATACTGATCGCGATCGATACCTTGCAAGAGATGAATCAATGATGTTAGATATTATTGCAAATAACGACTGGAAACGAGGAATTTATTTCTCAAGTAGCCGCGGTTCTTCTCTTTCTATTGCTTTGTTAAGTGCAGGTCACATCAAACAAGTTGGATTAGCTTATGAGTTTAGTCCTTTGAAAGAAGAACCTGTTTTCTTCAACGTGGACAAAATGTACAAACACATGACCAAAACTTATAGTTGGGGTAATATGGCTGATCCAAAAGTATTGACAGATTATTATGCGCGTCGCCACACACAGCAGTATCGAGTAAATTTCTTGTTACTTGCAGAACAACTTTACAATAAAGGTGAGAAGAAAAAAGCAATACAAATTTTGGATATGTCTTTAGCTGTGATGCCTGTTGAAACAGTGATTGATTTTGCAGAAGTAAATACGTACGATGGAATGAGTTCTTTAAAAGTAAATGCTTCACACATGAACTTCAACTATCAAGGTCAAGATATTCGTGCAAAAACGAGTGGAACTTTACATGAATACGTGCAATTGTATTTCTTGTTAGGCGAGAAGAAAAAAGCAACGGAGTTAGGTATGAAGTTGATGGAGAATTACGAATCAATCTTCAACTATTTTGAACATAGCAAAGCTACGTTTGCT
>CAIYXD010000284.1 GCA_903930085.1 uncultured Flavobacteriia bacterium | reverse complement strand
TGGTGAAGCAGAAAAAGACATGCCTTGGCTCTTGGTAGAAAGCAGTGATATTTATCTGATGGTAGCGATAAATTTTGTCTTGCTCGGTGTGTTATTGTATTTGCGTCGCATGTTCAAAGATTTTCTTGGAATGGTCAAAAAACCAAAGGCGATTCAAGTTGTTGCAGCAAAAAGCACAACCCGTAAAATCAGTAAAATACTAACGGATGTTGTTCCAATTGAAGAGGAACATAACATCTTGATGCACCACGATTACGATGGCATTCAAGAATTAGACAATAATTTACCACCATGGTGGGTTTGGGGATTTTATGCTACAATCGTTTTTGCTGTTGTCTATTTATTTAATTACCATGTTCTAAAAAGTTCAGATCTACAAATTAAAGAATACGATAAAGAAATTGCGCAATCGAAAATAGAAATTAATGCCTATTTAAATAAAATGGCCATGAATGTGGATGAAACAAATGCCACTCAATTAATGGATGCAAAAGATTTATCTTCCGGAAAAACACTTTTTGAAACAAATTGTGTACTGTGTCATAATCCAAAAGGAGAAGGAAATATAGGCCCTAATCTAACAGACAACTACTGGATTTATGGACCTGATGTGAAAATTTTATTCAAAATAATCAAATATGGTACGGCGAATGGAATGCCTGAACATGCATCCAAATTAAATCCAATTCAATTGCAGCAAGTTTCCTCCTACGTGCTTTCGTTGCCAAATGCAGAAGGAAGAGAACCGCAAGGAATAGCGTATGACAAAGAAGGTAAAGCAGTCCAGTAGGATTGTTTTACCATTTATAGTGAAGAACATCAAAGCACGACAAGGTCTAAAAAAAGTCAAGCGATTTTAACCAAGTATTCAGAGGAAAAACAAACTAGTTCATGAGCGAAGAAGATGAAACTTTTAGAGACAGAATCGCTACCGTTAATGAAAAAGGCAAGCGCGTATGGGTATTTGCTAAGAAGCCGAAAGGACCTTGGTATAACAAACGAAAAATAATTAGCTATTTCCTACTTGTCTTTCTATTTACTGCACCACATATTAAAATTGGTGGACATCAAATGCTCTTATTCAATTTAATTGAACGAAAATTCATCCTATTTGGCGTGGTATTTTGGCCACAGGATATGTTTTTGTTTGCGCTAACACTAATCGTAGGTGTTATTTTTATTATACTTTTTACGATTATCTATGGCCGATTATTTTGTGGTTGGGTGTGTCCGCAAACAATTTTTATGGAAATGCTATTCCGAAGAATCGAATATTGGATTGAAGGAGATTGGACCTACCAAAAGAAATTAGATACAGCACCATGGACAAGGGATAAAATCTTCAAAAGAATTGCAAAACACGCTATTTTCTGGCTAATTTCTTTCTTGATTGCCAATACATTTTTAGCGTATATCATTGGATCGGACGCCCTTTTTAATATTCAAACCGACCCTCTTGGGAAGCATTTAGGGGGATTAATTTCAATTGTACTATTTACAACCGTTTTTTATTTAGTTTACGCACGTTTACGCGAACAAGTTTGTACAACTATTTGTCCATACGGAAGATTGCAAGGCGTTTTACTGGACCCTAATTCCATGGTTGTTGCATACGACCATAAACGAGGAGAAACGAGAGCGAAATTTAAAAAAGGAGAAGACCGCACTGTTGAAGGCAAAGGAGATTGTATCGATTGTCACCAATGTGTGCATGTTTGCCCAACAGGAATTGATATTCGCAATGGAACGCAATTGGAATGCATCAACTGCACAGCTTGCATAGACGCGTGCGACCTCATTATGGAGACTGTTGGTCTTGAGAAAGGATTAGTGCGACTCGTTTCTGAAAATGGCATAAAAAATAGAACACCTTTCCAATGGACAAGGCGTGTGAAATCATATACTTTTTTATTGATCGGAATGTTGGGTGTTTTAACTGTTTTATTGGCAACACGAAATGATTTTGAAACGTACATCATGCGGCAAAGAGGAACAACGTATCAAATAACAAACGTTGGAACTGTGAGTAATATTTACGAGATAAATTTATTGAACAAGACCAAAGAAGATTTTGAAGTTACACTTAAACTAGAGGGAAATATTGGCACCATAGAAACCGCAGTAAAATCGATGAAACTTAAAAAAGAGGCGCAATTGAAAGAACGCTTTGTGGTGAAAATACCTTACGCTAAAATAAAAGAAGACAAACATATTCTTACCATTAAAGTTTTTGGAAACGGAAAAGAAATTCAAACGGTGAAAACAAAATTCATCGGTCCTACATTATAAAACAAAAGACAGATACACTATGAATTGGGGAAGAGGAATAATTTTAGCAATGGCGATTTTTATGGGGTTTATCCTATTTTTAGTTGTAAACATTATGCTGCACACCGTTGATTTGGAAAGCGAAGACTACTACAAAAAAGAAATAAATTACGAACAAGAAATCACGGCAATGAAAAATTTCAACGCTGTAAACAGTAGAATTGGAGTTTCCTCCAACGCGGAATTTGTTGTGTTTCAATTGCCGGAAAAAACAAAAATAACAGAGGTGGAAATCCATTTTTTTCGTCCAAACAATACAAAATTGGACAAACTATTTCAGGTTAACGGAACGAAAACCTATTTAGTTCCTAAAACGACTTTAGAAAAAGGTAATTATTCCATCCAACTCCATTTTAAACACAACCAAAAACCGTGTCTACAAAAGGAGGAAAT
>CAIYXD010000283.1 GCA_903930085.1 uncultured Flavobacteriia bacterium | reverse complement strand
TTTTCGGTTGAGTAGGTGTGAAAATCTTTCCCGTTGAAGCGTGCTAATCCTCCGAGAGTACCAACCCACAAATAACCATCAGAATCCTGTGTTAGGCAGGTAACTTGCGATTGTGGCAATCCATCTGCGGTTGAGTAATTGAGTAAAGAATACCGCTGCGAATAACTGAAATTATTTAAGCAAACAAAAAGAAGAAACAAAAGTAGAATTCTCATTGTTCTCAAATCTTCAGCATTTTAACAAAATCTGTCACTCTGTTTCTTGCAACTGGAATGCGTTGTCCTGTTTTCAATATTGCAAAATGCCCATCTTCATTGAGGTATTCCACTAAGAGATCTGTATTGATAATATGTGATTTATGTACACGAAAAAATTTCTTTGAATCTAAAAGATATTCATACGTTTTCAAGGTCCTGGTATCCAAATAGCGCGTGCCATCTTTGAAGTATAACATAGTGCAATTTCCATTTGCTTCTAGATGAATAATCGAATCATCTTCCACAATTTTCAGGCCCCGCGTATGACTGATTGCAATTCGGTTGTTTGGTTTATTTCGCAGTAAAGTGTCTGAAAGATTGCGTAAAGAACTAAAGTAAGTGTTGAAATTTTGAGGATCTTCTGTGAAAACTTTTTTTGTTTCTTGCAGTTTTTCAACTGCCGTTTGCAGTTCGTCAATATCGATTGGTTTCAATAAATAATATACGGCACTTGCGTTGAACGCTTTAATTGCATAATCTTTGAATGCTGTAACGAAAACAACAAGAAAATCTTTCTCCTCCAATTCATCCAACAGCTCAAATCCCTCCGCCCCGGAAGGCATGCGAATATCCAAAAACACAACGTCAGGTTTGGAAGCTTCAATTATTGCTTTTGCCTGACTTTTTCTGGAGGCTTCACCAATAACTTCAATTTCAGGACAATATTCTTCCAACAGCATAATCAGATTTTTCCTAGCGTATTCCTCATCGTCAACAACAATTGCTCTTAATTTCATAGTTTCATAGTTTCATAGTTTATGCAGGATAATACAAATACGTTGTTTTGCTTCTCTTTTTCGAATGTACAATTTAATCTTAATACGTTAGGCCTAAAATGTATAATTAAAAGCTATGTGAAGTCACTTTACGGCGAGATTCGAACAGATAAATAAATGCAAACTACTGTTTAGGTATTTTTTTAGCGAATAGAAACAAACGCAACTAAATTAGTCAAACGAATTAAACGCTAAAAATTTCGCTTATGACTTCAAAAATACACTCCAATTTACTATTCAACTGGATTTTTAATGATAACGGCAATTGAAACAATTAATTGGTTAAAAAGGTTGCTATAATTTCCCTTACAGTTTCTGGTTGTTCGCAATATGCCATGTGTCCGGATTCTTTTATGTTTATGCATTCGACTTGCAATTCTGAAAGTTCTTTCTGCATGGTTTCCATATGAATTAACGGATCATTTTCTCCTTGAATAATAAGAAAATCAGTGGGATTTTGAATCAATAAGTATTTTTTATTTAATCGAGAACGCATTGCCAAAGCTGCATATGCAATTGCTGTTGCTTCCATTTTTTTTGCTTCTTCCACTAATTTTCTAACCACAGTGTTGCTTCGATCGAATCGGTAGAAAAGACTTGGTACAGCTTCTTGAATTACCACATTTTTAGATTGAAGCACAAGGTCCGCCATACGAATCCGATCGTTTTTCTTTTCAGCGCCGTCTTCCCAGAAATTAGAATTCAACAAAACAATTTTTTTGCAACGGGAATCCTTTTCTTTCACTAAAAGTGCAACGTATCCGCCCATGGAATGTCCAATAATATGGTAAGATGGAATATTTAAGAAATCTAATAATAGACTCACTTCTTCCGCCATAAACTCCAAAGAAGGATCCTCTGATGAATCCGTTAAAGGAGAATTCCCATGACCAGGAAGATCAATCAAAATACTTTGAAATGGAGAATTTTCAAGTTTTAAATACTCCCACATAGCAATGGATTCCAAAAATCCATGTAAAAAAACTACTGGATAGCCTTTTCCAATAATTGAGTAAAATAAATTGCCATTACGGTGCATTATGGATGCATCAAGTCCTCAATTTCCGCTGCTTCGAGTGGAATATCTTTCATTAAATTAAAGGGTTGTCCCGATGCTTGCACCACCAAATCATCTTCCAATCGAATACCTAGTCCTTCTTCTGGGATATAAATTCCAGGTTCACACGTAAAAACCATCCCAGCTTGAATCGGCTCGTTCCATAATCCTACATCATGTGTGTCCAAACCAATGAAATGGGAAGTTCCGTGCATGAAATATTTTTTATAGGCAGGCCATTCTGCTTTTTGGTTTTTGATGTCTGTTTTATCAATCAATCCTAACCCAAGCAGCTGATTTTCCATTAGTAGACCAACTTCTTTGTGGTATTCTGCCATCATCGTTCCTGGAACAAGTAATTTTTCCGCTTCCGTTTTTACGTGCAGTACTGCATTGTAGACATTTCTTTGGCGCTCCGTAAATCGCCCATTTACAGGAATGCAACGCGTAAGATCTGAGGAATAATTTGCGTATTCGGCTCCGACATCCAATAAGATTACATCGCCATCCAAGCAAATTTGATTATTTTCAATATAATGCAAAACACAGGCATTTTTTCCAGATGCTATGATTGGAGTGTAGGCAAAACCGTTGGATCGTTTGCGCAAGAATTCGTGGGCTAATTCCGCTTCAATTTCATATTCCCATACGCCAGGTTGAATGAAACTTAGTAGTCTTCGAATACCACTTTCTGTAATTTTACAGGCTTTTTGCATAAGCTCCAGTTCAATCGATTCTTTGACCGAGCGAATTCTATGCATTATTGGTGCACTTTTTCGAGTGGTGTGCGCCGGATAATCGGATTTAAGCTTAACAATGAAACGATCTTCCCGCGTTTGAACTTCTGTGTTTGCCCGCAGGTGTTCGTTTGTGTTAACGTAAACAGCAGTTGCTTCTGCCATCATTTGTTTGAACATAACCGGAAACTGATTCAACCAATAAACCGTTTTGATTCCGGAAACTTCGAAGGCATTTTCTTTTGTCAATTTCTCCCCTTCCCAAACTGCAATAAGCTCTGAAGTTTCTTTCAAAAAAAGCACCTCTTTATGTGCTTCGTTTTTACTATCCGGAAAGAGCACTAAAATGCTTTCTTCTTGATCAACACCGGATAAGTAAAGAATATCTCGGTGCTGCTGAAATGGGATGGTACTATCTGCACTGACCGGGTAAATATCATTTGAATTAAATACAGCAAGTGAATTAGAATCCATGTGTTGGACAAATTTTGCGCGATTCTGAATATATAGTTGTTTACCAATTCTATCGTATTTCATGTCTTAATTATTAGGGTATGAAGGTACAAAAAATCAGTTAGTACTTTCTAATTTGATTAAAAAAACAAGAACGTAAGTAGATTACGATGTACTGCTAGATATTTGTATCCTAAAACAGAAAGTTATGCAAATGTACCCGCAAAAAATCGAAATAAAAGACATTATTCTTTTGACAGAAACCAATGAAATTACGCTAACGGGAAGAATTAGCCGCAACACGCTTCAGTACGATACGCAAATATCTATTGATACAACGCAGTTGAATTTAATCATTAATCAACTGCAGGGGATGAATCCTGACCAGGAGGTTTCTGCACTATTTGTAAGTAATAGAGCAGCAAATGGTAAATCATTGTTTTATTTTGACGGCCAAGTTTTAGCCCATAATTCGATGGAAGTTGCTACTTTTTCCCGTAACCAAGACTTATTGCAGATTCGCGCATAGAATTATTAAAATAATTTATCAAAGCAACCTAAAATTATATTTTTTCGTATATTCGTTGTAACTTTATGTATGTTCCAATTGTTTTAGGCTCGTACAAAATATATGTTAACTATGAAAAACATTAAATTAAGTATTGCTGCTATTTTGACAATTTTCCTTGGATTCAGTTCTTGCATCGAGCACGAGGTTATACCAGCACCAGTTCCCGAAGTAGATCTTTTTTGCGAATTCTCTGGAAGTATTAATAGTACTGCAGTTCAACTAACACAAAATGTTGCGGGATATTACCTTAAAACTTCAAAAGCGAAAATATTATTGCCACCACCAAGTTTATCCAGTGCAGTATATTATTCTGAAATACTATCCGCTTCCTCAAACGCATCCATCAAAGTAAGTTTAGGGAGTTTAAATTGGGACGCATCCACATTGAACGAACCTACGATTGCTGCTTTCAATGATTTTCATGCAAATGCATTGTCACCTGTTTATACTACCGGTGCTACAAGTGGTTTTGAAGTAACTTACCGAGATGGTTTAGGGAATTCATGGGTTTCTCAACAAGGATCTACTAATCCACAAGTTGTGCTTTTCTCAAATATCAAGCAAGAATCTGACGCTACAGGGGATTATTCTAAATTCCAATGTAATTTCTCTTGTTACGTATACAGACAAGATCCTATCACGCTGGCTTGGGATTCTTTGCCAATCCAAAATGCTATTTTTAAAGGCTGGTTCCAAAGATAGTTTTGGGAAAATTACCGAATGAGGCTTTTTTTATGTTCAGAAATTAAATGAGCCAAACGCTAAAAATAGCAATTATTGGGGATTATAATTTTTCTTATAATTCACACCAAGCGACTAATTTAGCCCTTGATCATTCGAGTCGTTTTTTAGAAATAGACATCAACTACTACTGGATTAAAATTACAGAAGCAGCGCAGTTTAAAGCGCAGAATTTCGAACAATTTGATGGAGTTTGGATTGCTCCTGGTCCTTTCAAAAATGTATTTTTTCTGAATGGAATTATTCGATCGATTTCCATGTTACAGATTCCGGTATTGCTCACAGGGGAAAGTATGAAAAGCTTTATTGAAGTTTTAATTAATTCCAATCAATTAAATAGCAATGGAGAAAAGTTGATTTCAGATAATTTGGTGGATGGAAACCAATTTGAGCGCGTTCAAATTGTGCCGCACTCCAAGGAATTCATTCAGCTGTATGAAAATCACAACACTTTGGAATTGACTTCTTCTAGATACAGTTTATATCCGCAGTTGATTGGATCGCTAACGAATGAATTAATTGATATTGAGGCGTATAATCAATTTGAGGAGCCGGAAGTAGTAAGTTTAAAAAAACATCCTTTTTTTCTAGCAACTGGCTATTGTCCGCAGGTTTCTTCTACAAGAGAAATCCCACATCCTCTGATTTACACATTTATTAAAGCGACTTTGGTTTGCATGTCAGCCAACCAATCTACCACAGCTTAACAATTGCATCAAGTGTTTTTCTCGTATTCTATATCAATCAAATGGTGCTTGCTGTTTTCTGCAGCAGTAACGGCTAATACATCGCATCGTTCGTTTTCCGGATGTCCGGCATGACCTTTTACCCAATGAAAGGATAAATTAAATTTAGAGTGGATTTGTAAATACCGTATCCAAAGATCTGCGTTTTTCTTTCCTTTAAATCCTTTTGTATTCCAGCCAAAAACCCATCTTTTTGTAATGGAATCAATTACATATTTGGAATCCGAATAAACTTCTATTGGAAATTTATCTGTTTTTAAATTTTCCAAAGCAATAATTAACGCAAGCAATTCCATACGGTTATTGGTTGTCAAGCGATAGCCTTGCGAAATTTCTTTCACTTTATCACCAAATTTAAGCACAATTCCATACCCTCCAGGTCCTGGATTTCCTTTTGCTGATCCGTCTGTAAATATTTTAATTTTCAAAATATGCCTAAAAAACGAAAGTACATATTATCTTGGAACTAGAAACAAAATTCACGTATACGATATTTGAACAAAATGTGAGGTGTAAAAATCAACAATTAGTGCATAACGCTAGATAACCAACGTTCCATTTTTTCGTAGGAAATTCCTTTTCGTAGAGCAATATCTGCCACCTGTTCTTCTGTAATTTTTCCTAAACCAAAATATTTAGCTTGTGGATGTGCGAAATACCAACCAGAAACAGAGGATGCAGGTAACATTGCCAGACTTTCGGTTAAGGAAACACCGGTCATTTCCGTTGCATTTAACATATTGAACAAACCAACTTTTTCGGTGTGATCGGGACAAGCAGGATAGCCTGGAGCAGGTCGGATTCCGCGATAGGTTTCTTTGATTAATTGCAGATTATCCAATTCCTCATCCGCTGCGTATCCCCAATATTCTTTCCGAACTATTTCATGCAATTTTTCTGCAAATGCTTCTGCTAATCTATCCGAAAGTGCTTTCAACAAGATGGAATTATAATCATCGTGGTCGTTTTCAAAACGGGTAATGTATTCTTCCATTCCTAAACCTGTTGTCACAACAAAACCGCCAATATAATCCTTGATTCCAGATTCTTTTGGGGCAATAAAATCACTCAGTGCACTGTTTGGCTGTCCAGCAGTTTTCTTTGTTTGTTGTCGCAAAGTATGTTGAATATTCAAGATTGTATTACGCGATTCGTCGGTATAGATTTCAATATCATCTCCTACGGAATTAGCAGGAAATAATCCAATTATCGCCCGAGCTTCCACCCATTTTTCTTCTATCATTTTAGCGAGCATATTTTTTGCGTCCTGGAATAGGGATGTTGCTTCTTCACCAACAATTTCATCGCCTAAAATAGCTGGATAGCGGCCATGCAATTCCCATGTTTGAAAGAAGGGTGTCCAATCAATATAATCTACTAAGGAATCTAGCGGAAAACTTTCAAAACGGGTGATTCCCATTTTTACTGGAGCAAAGCAATCTTCCTGTTTCCATTCAATTTTTGCTTGGTTTTTTCTAGAGGATTCAATGGATAGCAATTGTTTTGCTCCGCGGTGTTTTTCGTGATGTTCGCGCACGCGCGCATATTCTGATTTTAAATCGAGAACAAATTGATCTTTTTTATGTCCGAGTAAACTTTCCACAACTGTCACAGCGCGCGAAGCATCAGATACATATATGGTTTGCCCTTTTGTATAATTTTGCTCGATTTTCACTGCTGTATGCACTTTTGAAGTTGTAGCTCCGCCAATCATCAGTGGAATAGACAAATTTGCCCGTTCCATTTCTTTAGCCATTGTTACCATTTCATCCAAGGAAGGCGTAATTAATCCACTCAATCCAATTACATCTACCTTTTCTTGTATCGCAGTTTGAATGATATTTTCAAATGGAACCATTACGCCCATATCAATAACTTCGTAGTTATTGCAACCCAAAACAACGCCAACAATGTTTTTTCCGATATCGTGGACATCGCCTTTAACGGTTGCCATTAATACCTTACCAGAAGAAGATCGCACGCCATTTTTTTCCGCTTCAATAAATGGCAATAAATACGCAACAGCTTTTTTCATTACACGTGCAGATTTTACTACTTGCGGTAAAAACATTTTTCCACTTCCAAAAAGATCTCCAACGATATTCATTCCTGCCATCAATGGACCTTCAATAACTTCAATCGGTCGCTCAAATTGATGTCTGCATTCTTCGGTGTCTTCATCGATAAATTCAACAATTCCTTTCACTAAAGAATGTGCAAGCCTTTCATTTACGGGAACATTTCTCCAGGAAAGGTCAATTTCTCGTTTTTTTCCATCGCCTTTTACAGTTTCTGCAAGTTCTAATAATCGTTCGGTTGCGTCTTCACGGCGATTTAACAATACATCCTCCACATGCTCCAAAAGTTCTTTGTCGATATCTGAATAAATTTCTAGCATCGCTGGGTTAACGATTCCCATATCCATTCCATGTTGTATTGCATGGTATAGAAAAGCTGCATGCATTGCTTCCCGAACTTTATCATTTCCACGGAAAGAAAAGGAAACATTGGAAACACCGCCACTGACATGAGCCCCAGGAAGATTTTCTCGAATCCATCTTGTCGCTTGAAAGAAATCTAGTGCATTGTTATTGTGTTCCTCCATTCCCGTTGCAACAGGAAAAATATTTGGATCAAAAATGATATCTTCTTGTGGGAATTCAACGGTATTTACTAAAATGTCATAGGATCTTTTACAGATTTGAATTCTTCTTTCAAAGCTGTCTGCTTGGCCATTTTCATCAAATGCCATAACAATAACGGCTGCACCATAGCGTTTGATTTTTTTTGCTTGGTTAATGAAATTGTCTTCACCTTCTTTTAAGGAAATAGAATTTACCACTCCCTTACCCTGCACACATTTTAATCCGGCCTCAATTATTTCCCATTTTGAACTGTCAATCATTATTGGAACGCGAGCAATATCTGGTTCAGAAGCAATTAAGTTAAGAAACTTCACCATGGCTTCTTTGCCATCGATCATTCCTTCGTCCATATTTATATCGATAATTTGCGCTCCTCCTTCAACTTGATCCCTTGCCACGGCAAGCGCAGCTTCAAAATCACCTTCTTTGATCATGCGTAAAAAAGCCCTTGAACCAGTTACATTTGTGCGCTCGCCAACATTCACAAAATTACTTTGTGGCGTAACAATAAGCGGTTCAAGACCAGATAATTTTAAAGTTGCTTTTGTATGGATTGACATGGTTATTCGTGATTTTTTAGTTCAGATTTTTTTCGATTAGACGCGTTTAAAATTAAACCAGATTAAATTTTCTTGGTGCATAATTTTTTGCCATCTCTGCAATTGCTTGGATATGTTCTGGAGTTGTTCCGCAACATCCGCCAATAATATTCACCAAGCCTTCATCGAGAAACTCTTTTATTTGTTCCGCCATTAATTCTGGTGTTTCGTCGTATTTACCAAATTCGTTTGGTAAACCTGCATTTGGATGAGCGCTCACACCAAACGAAGATTTTTGATCTAGCACTTGCAAATAGGGACGCATCATGGAAGCTCCCAAAGCACAATTCAAACCAATTGTCAATAAAGGCATATGAGCAACTGAAATTAAAAAAGCTTCCGTGGTTTGTCCTGTTAAGGTTCGACCACTTTGATCTGTGATTGTTCCGGAAACCATAATTGGCAATTTTACATTTCGGTCCTCAAAAACAACATCTATTGCAAAAAGTGCAGCTTTTGCATTAAGCGTATCAAAAACCGTTTCAACAAGTAAAATATCTACACCGCCATCCATTAATGCGTTGATTTGATCTTTGTATGCGTCAACTAATTCATCAAATGAAATACCTCTAAATCCTGGGTCGTTGACATCGGGTGAAATGGAAGCTGTTCGGTTAGTTGGTCCGATTGAACCAGCTACGAATCTTGGTTTGTTTGGGTTCAAACGCGTAAATTCATCTGCTACTTCCCTTGCTATTTTTGCAGATTGGTAATTTATGTCGTAGACAAATTTTTCTAATCCGTAATCAGCTTGGGCAATCCATGTTCCTGAAAAAGTATTTGTTTCTGCGATATCTGCGCCTGCTTCGAAATATTTTCGGTGAATATCTTGTATGATTTCTGGGCGAGTCAGCGAAAGAAGATCGTTGTTTCCTTTCAAGGATTTTGGATGGTTTTCAAACCAGCCCTTGCGGAAATCATCCTCTTCTAGTTTATGGCGTTGAATCATCGTTCCCATTGCTCCATCGAGAATGAGAATACGGTTTTTAAGAATTTCTTGTATTGACTGCATAGCTTTTTAAAATAATAAACTATGGAAAAAGGGAGGTGCGAATGTGCACACTAACTTATCTTTTCCTGATTTTTTCAGGATTGGATTTGGCACCTTCTCGTAAACGAGGGTTGCCAAGGTTTCAAAGGGCCTAATCCCTCCACCTTTCTTCATAAGTTTATTTGAATGAACGAGGTACAAAGATACAGGTAAAATTCTTTTTAGCAAAGAAATTCCTATTTTTACAACGAGGGAAGAATATGAAAAAGTTTATACGCAGTTTCGGTTTTGCTTTTAGTGGAATTTTTCAATTGCTCCGAACCGAAAGAAATTTTACTATTCAATTTTCGGCAGTGATTCTTGTCGT
>CAIYXD010000282.1 GCA_903930085.1 uncultured Flavobacteriia bacterium | reverse complement strand
GGAAACATCCGAGAACTGGAAAATATAATTTCACGGCTGTATGTTTTCAATGAAGAAACCGTTGCTGCAGATGTTTTACCAAAACGCCTTAGCCAAGAACCGGTCAACAAACCAATGCATTGGGAATTTATCGAAAAGGAGCACATCGAGCGTGTTTTGAAACATTTCAACGGCAATAAACGGCAAACTTCTCTCGCAATTGGCTGGGCAATTAATACCTTGGTGACGAAGATGGAAAAATATGGGATAAAGGAAAATTGAAACGGTTTTCAAACAATTCTAATTCGATAATGCTTTTTTAATGATTCTTAATTTTAAATCCTCCATTACCTATTGTGGTATGGAATTTAATTTAATTCATTTTACATCTATAATCCTCATGTTGATGTTTTTAATTGAATAGACTTTAAGAATGAAAAAAAAGAATTAGACAGCTTAAAATATTACTAGATTCACCAGCCTTTAACTTGAACAAAGTTAAACTGAAAGCGTATTTTTTATAAGTCTATTTTTACATGAAACAAATTTCATTTAGGCTATTTTAAATAAAAGCAATTCAGTACTTAAATTTTCTATTTACTCGATTTAAAATCAAATAAATTATTAGAATCATTAAGCGTGCAAATAAAGTAATTAATCAATGGATAACCTCTTAAAATTTTACGAACAAGAATTATCTGCAGATGGCTTCTACCAATTGCTTAATTCAAAACTAGCAGAAGCTCCAAATCAGTACAATGCTAATAATTTATTATTAGGAAAAATACATTCTCAAAATAATTCAACTGAATCGGTAGAGATGCCATTGGTGGATAAGGGTGATGTGCGATTTGACATGCCAATCTTAATCGGAAATAAAAATGCAAAGGAACGTATATTAATTTTGGGTTTAGAACCGAGACATACAGACGACTTTTACAACATCATGAAAGTGAAAAATCGTGTTTATGCCACACCTTTCGGAATTGATCGGTGGTACTCAAAAAGTAAGCAAAGCATTTATGCTAGTGCTTTTAAAAATTTCCTAAGCGACGATCGCCTCTTTCTTTTTTCTGATTTTGTGAAAGAATACAATGTTATTGATCCAAATTTAAAAAATCAGAATGATCAGCAAGCTAGACAAAATTTCCAAGAACTATTTGAAGGGAAATATAAAAATATTCTTAAACAAGAAATCCAACTCTTTAAACCAACTCGTATAATCGGTTTAGGAAAAACAGACATTCGCAAGAAAATTCCTTCGCATTTGCTTTCTGAATATGCCATAAACGTGATTTCACACCCTACAAATGGTAATTTCAATAAAATGATCAACGAAATGAAAGCTCTTTTTAATTAAGTGATTTTAAATTAAATTTTAATAAAAAAACTATGATAAAGTTAGATACCCCATACAATATTGTGAATGAAAATGATACCGTAACGTTCGTAGAAGGAAAAAAAGGAAGTATTACTGGCACTTACAGCGATGGCACATTGACTGGCACACTTAACGGAAATTTACTCAACGCAACCTTCCATAACAGCAAAGTAAATGCTATAGGTTTAATGGAGATTACTTTCAATGAAATTGGATTTACTGGAAAATGGAAAAAAGGCTTAGAACCTGGTCCAATGAGAGGGAAATGGGATGGGAATCTGAATAATGATTCTGATCATTTGGAAGGAAATATACAATCCGAAATAAAAATCGATTGCTATACTGGTGTTGATGAATTATCCAAAAAAATGAATAGTTTGGTTATTCAATCTAAAGAAAACCGAGAAGAATTTTGCAAAGAATTAATTCATTTTGTTAGAGAAAATCAAGAATATTTATGGCTATTACCTGCATATTTTCAGGAGCTAAATTCACTTGAGATGCTTATTGATGATGGCGAATTAGATGGTTCAATTAGTGGTTTCTTCAATAAATCAGAATTTGTTGATGAAATGTCAACAAAAATATTCAGTAAGCAATGCATGTATTATGATTCACGAGGCAATCTTTTTGCATGGAATGATGAAGATGAGACAATAAGTCTATTCAGTTTACTTTTAGAAGACCTAAATCTTACAATCGAAGACTTAATTATTAGTTACAATTCAGAATATAGATCAAAAGAACAAACTAACTATCTTAAATTTATCAATATGCTGAGAACAGTGCTATACGGAAGTATTGTAAGGGCATTTTATACAGAAGAATACGACAACGAAAGTATCGGTTATTTGATTACTTCTCCTATAGATGATGAAAACATGAGCGACATAGAATCTAAAACAAGTGGTTTCGGAGACGGACTATATTGGGCAATAGAAGATGTGCTATACTGTTTGAATATTGATCTAAATGATGAAGAATACGATGAAGATTGGGGTAACTATTCAAAAAATTATGAAAAAATGGCTGAAACCATTAGTTTACAGGAAAGTTACGACAATCCATTAATTGAAAATTAACTTGTAAAAATTAAATAAAAATTGATGGTCTAGGTTAATGCTAAACACACATACATAGTAGTATTGAAAACGGTACCAAAACGTTCGTATTAAAATGGATTTTCTTTTTTAGGGAAATAACTTAAAAAAAAATTAGAATTTCACGTTTAATTTATTGTTCCTTCTAATTCATAATCAATAACTTAGTGAGTAAGATTTGGTTTTCTTCTGAATAATTGACCAAGAAATCGATTTGCTATAAAAGTTTAGTAAAGTCCCTAATAAATATACATTTCGCCTTCCGAAAAACACAAACGATTAAATTCTGCTAAAAGTTCTCTATACTTCAAATCCAACTTGCCCCTAACCTGCCCAATAAAACCAATGCTTCCTTCTAGTCGGTTCACAAATGTTTTTCGGTGTTCGCTTGTTGCAGCGCCTTCCAACTTAAAATGATTAACAGTTGCAGCTTCAATTCCGTTTACTCCCAAATCGTGGAGCATTGCACGCACTTTTTTTAAGTAGCGACGATCCACATTTAAGCGGGAATTGACTGTTAAACCGGTAACCGTTTGCTTTCGATTTTTTGTTCGCTGCCGCAGTTTCTTCTCGTTTACTGTAAATCCAGCGGCAACAATAAACGAGCGAATCTCCTCTTGCTGTTCATCCGTAAATAAACTGTCGGAGGAAAAAGTCAAATCATCCGCATAACGGGTGTAATTTACCGCGTTGGATTCCGCCCAAATACGCAAAGCGCCATCCAAACTTAAACACGCAAAATTGGAAAGGACCGGTGAAGTAGGCGCGCCCTGTGGTAATCTTCCTTTGTAGGTTGTCAGTAATCCCAAAACTGTAGCGATATGCTCGTTGCATTGAAATGGTGGAGACATCAAAATATCTTTTATGCGCTTTGCGGAAATGGTAGTGAAAAAATTTTCCAGATCCACTGTTAAAACCGCCTTTTTACCAACATGCACTTTTGCATTTTCAACAATATTAGCTTTGGTTGCGTCTTGTTCCACTTGTAAAATAAATCCGTGTACGTTTGGAGGTCGAACACCTAAATAAACCAACTGAAAATAGCGGTTCAACCTTTTTTGTACCAGCAACAATTCTTCTGAAGGTGCATCAATTTGTCGGCGTCCGCCACGTTTTTTAGGAATGGAATATTCCGAGTATTTCGGGAAATTTATAAGGTTTTGAAGTTGTAGGTATTCCATTTTCAAGAGTAAACACAATTCGCTTGCTTTGTTTACCTGTAAAAGTTTCTCCTTCAATTTTCTATGCTGGTTCAAATACATTAGCCGTTGTTGCTTCCGTTTTTGCTGTGAATCGCGCTTCAACGATTTCAGTACGGAGGCATGAATTGCTTTATCGCGTAAGGTGGAATTATCTGTCATCGAAATTGGAAAAAGAAATGATTTGAAGGAATATCTTTAAAAAACAGGTTAAAATTACAGTAAGAAAAAGAGCCGTTGTCGCTTATCTTTAATTTGGAATGCATGCTTGTGGAACGCAGTGAGACAAGCATGCGTTGCGCAGCTAGTCGCACCTCCACTCTTGATCGGATTGCAGGAACACAACCACAGGTCGTCCAATTCGACGCATAAGTTTTAGACAACGGCTCTCGATTCATTTAAAATGGAACTTCCTTGAAATCATCCATTCGGTCTTCGTTGACCTCAAAAGTTGCATGTATTTCTTCAAACGGAATAAACCTGGTGAATTCTTTATCAATTTTTAAGCGCACGCGTTCCAGCGCTCCACTCCTATTTTTCGCCATAATCAATTCCAGGAGTCGCTCGTTACTCAATCCCATATCGTTGATTATAAAACCGTAATATTCCGGACGGTAGAGAAAAAATACTTTGTCTGCATCTTGCTCAATGGCACCACTTTCTCTCAAATCGGACAAAATTGGTCGTTTATCGCCGCCTCTTTGTTCCACCGAACGACTCAGTTGACTCGTTGCAACGACACATATATTTAAATCGCGCGCTAGGTTTTTTAATTCCCTGCTGATGTGTGAAATTTCGAGTTCGCGGCTATTTCTGTAGCGGTTGGAACTTAAAAGTTGCAAATAATCTACAAAAATCACTTTTACGCCAAACTCTTCCACGTGTTTAACGCACAGGGCTTTGAATGCTCCCATGCTTTGCGCTTGACGGTCTACAATTCTCAATTTTAGTCGGCCTATTTCTTCTTTAACCGAGTCTAACTCTTTTTGTTGGCTTTCGTTTAGCGCTCCATTTCGGTAGTAATTGACCGGAAGATTGGACAAAGAAGCCACAACCCGCGCCATCAGCATGAAACTGGAGTTGTCTAGCGAATAAAACAATACTTCGTGTTCCGCCGCGACATTTACTGCGATATTGGTTAAAAAATGGGATTTCCCCATGGCTGGTCGTCCACCAACCACCACAAATTCTCCAGGCCACAATCCGCCAAATGCAGAATCGTACGCTTCTAAACCTGTTTTTATAGCTTGGGAAGCAGATGAAATATTCGAAGCGTTGGCATGTTCCTTGAAAATTTCGCTGATTAAATTGGAACGTATCGCTTCTTGCGCGGAAGTATCAAAATCCAACAATAACTTTCGAACGTGGTCGATTTTTACGCTTTCGTCCACCCGATCGTAATCGAGTACTTGTTTCAGCTTTTCAATTACTTTGTGGGGAATTGCATCTTGGATCATCAAATGTGTTTTTAGTATTTTCGAAGGCACAAAGTCAATTACCTTACCAAAAATAAAACGCCCTAAAAACGACCCAAAACTCATTCAAAGTATATCAGATAATGAAAACTATATCAAAATCTGAATGAAAATTTCCTTTCCGCAAACAGCTGAAAAAACTTTCCAACTTCACAAAAATAGTTATGGCACAGGAAGCTAAAAAAGCAGCACTTTTTAGGCAATGATTTCCAACCGATGCACATCGTTCAGTTGAATAGCATAGTAGTTAAAATCATTCTCATCCGGCGTTTCCTCTTCTATAATATCGATGGTACAATCCTGCATTGGCAGCGGTTCGAAATACAAACTGAAAACCGTCCAGTCTTCCACAGATTCAAAGTCCAAACGTTCTGGGGAAAGTGGAATATTTTGCGCCTCTTTTAACGCGTATCTTTTGTTGGAACCTTTTTCCTGTATAAAAGTATGTGGCGCAATACGAATCCATCCGCCACGGTCATATATCCACGGAGCAGCGTATCCGAAGTCGATTCTGGTGAATTCCACGTCTAAAATTATACGCAGAATTACTGGGTTTTTCTTTCTTTGGTCACCGCAAATTGGATGGACTACAAGTGTTTTATTTTTCATTCTGTTAGATCTTGTGTGAATTTCTTAAACCAGCTCGGTGCTAAAATTTGAACATGGCGGCCTTGCGATAAAAAATAGCGCGCAAGTTCAATGGAAGGAATTAGATCAAAGGAAATCTTAGACGTTCCAGATGGATTTTTTTTAATAATCTGGCTTTCGTGCAGCGGATATGCCTGAAAATAATGCGTTCCCATGCTACTCACCCGAATGGAAATTTGCTCTTTCTCTGCACCTGGAACTGGAAAAACGCCGTAAACATCGTGAAGATAGGTGTCAATTTCCTTTGGATCAGTTTGCTGAAAACGCTTCGTTATTCGAAAAGGATCACTGATTCTGTCCATACCAAACGTACGAATACATGCATGGAATTCCGAATAACCGAGCACATACCAGCGGTTTTCAAATTCTTTAATTAGGAAAGGATGAATCAAATGGTGGCTAAACGTGCGTTTTCGATACGAAAAATGAAGAAATGAAACAGGATTCTTTTCCCGGCAAGCCGTGTAGAACAAATCAAAATGCTGAAAACCCCTTGATGTCGGGGGCACCATGGTTTGAACAATTGGTCTTTTGTCTTTTTCCGGCTGGTTTCTTTCCATGGTGGAAGAAAGTAATTTTTCTACCGCATGGTTGAATTGCTCACTGATACGCGAACCGCCAATTGAACCGATTAATTCAACAGATTCCCGGATTGTATCCAATTCATCTTGCCGCAAAGAAACGCCAGACAGCGAATAATTGGAATCCGTGTATTCGTACCCTCTATTTTTACCACAATAGCGCACCGGTGCATCAAAACCATCCGGATACGGCAAACGCATATTCGCCATATCTTTTTGAATCGTTTCGTGCGATGGGTAAAAATCGAGTTTATCAAAACAAGCTTGAATAATTTCCCCCATCGTTGGGTATTTCCGCATCGGATTCCGCAGCATTCCATCAATGACTTTGTACCTTCGGAAAGCACTTTTACTTAAATTCATTTCCTTTTTTTTTGTGAATATATACATTTATTTTGTGTCAGTATACAAAATACGGAGCTACTATTTTACTTTGTACACATAAAACTAAAAAATATGCATACGAAGGTTAAAAAATGGATCGAAACAGATCGGAAATTAAAAGTAAATAGCCCGTTTAAGTGGTACAATCCGGAAGGAATGGATTACCGTAAAAGTCTGCGCATCAAATGTATCGAAGCGACGGATGATCACACGCGAATCGATTTTATTTACAAATCCTCCATGATTTATGATAATGGTGGTTGGATTCAGATGGAACGAAATGCCTATATCCAACCGGTGGAATCGGCCATAAAATACACATTATTTCGCGCAATAAGCATTCCGATTGCGCCGGTAAAACACTATTTCAAGAACCAAGGTGAATACCATTGTTATACGCTTATTTTTCCTGCACTTCCAAAAAACACAAAATCTATCCACATTATTGAAAAGATAGCGCCGGGATCGTATTTCAATTTCTTCCATGTCGACTTTTCTGCTTGGATGTCTGTGCCACACGCTGCCGATATTCCAAGAAAAAACAACTGAGATGGATTGCTACCTACTCACCTCTAATTCTGCTTTCGAAAAATTGCTGAGCGAGCAAGAGCCCGACGTAATTTGTTACCTTGGTTGGAAACACATTTCGTGGGAAGCCATGTTTTTGACCTTGAATTACTGGGATACGGATTTGGCCAACTTTCTATGCGAGGAATTCACGGATTTCACCCCAGAAATTCACCTGTTGGATGCAAATGGTTTGTCCTTGCAGGTAGCGCGCTATTTATACGCCATGCAAAAAGAAGATTTGCGCGACTTGTACCACACTTTTATGAATACTCAAGCCGTTGCCGAAGATCTTTTGACGTTAACGCGCAGCGAACGCATCACCGTAGTGGCTGAATTGTGGCATTGGAGCATAAACGATGTGCGACGCGTGGATTTGAT
>CAIYXD010000281.1 GCA_903930085.1 uncultured Flavobacteriia bacterium | reverse complement strand
CTGGAACATGTGCATAAAATGCTTCAAAGGATTGTGAATGGGTTGCGCCAAGTTGACCTGCCGTTCCATTACCACCTCTGAATACGATAGGACAAGAATATTGCCCGCCTGACATTTGCATCATCTTAGCTGCACTATTTATGATTTGATCCGCTGCAAGAATTGCAAAATTCCATGTCATGAATTC
The DNA here is from genome assembly GCA_903930085.1 of uncultured Flavobacteriia bacterium. GTDB lineage: Bacteria > Bacteroidota > Bacteroidia > Flavobacteriales_D > Crocinitomicaceae > M0103. The sequence goes on along the minus strand of CAIYXD010000281.1, from coordinate 3,598 downwards.
TACGATTGGTCGCAAACCATTCATGGATGCTCCAACAGCAATTCCAGCAAAGCCCAATTCAGCAATAGGGGTGTCAATTACCCTTTTTGCGCCGAATTCATCCAGCATGCCTTGCGAGACTTTATATGCGCCATTGTATTCTGCAACTTCTTCACCCATTAAAAATACGGATTCATCGCGACGCATTTCCTCTGACATTGCTTCTCTTAAAGCCTCTCTAAACTGTACCGTTTTCATACTTTCTGAAATTATTTCCCATTGGGACGCCAAAAATAATAAATTATGTCGAAACATACCAAAAGACTTTGGGATTTTGCATTTTCTAAGTAGTGTCCTGTTTTTTTAACAGAAAACATCCGTGAAATAATGTAAATAGATTTGAGATAAGCTAACCTAAAATTAGCAGGTGCAAATCTTATTTTTTTGAACTTGACTAATTACTTCCTTTGTAAAAATTTTGTTTTAAATTTGCGCAGATTAAAAAATCAATACGAAATGAAAATACTTGTATGTATTAGTAAATCACCAGATACAACCTCGAAAATCGCTTTTACGGACAACAACACGAAGTTTGATGAGAATGGTGTGCAATATATTGTAAATCCATATGACGAATGGTATGCATTGGTTAGAGCGCTTGAGATTAAGGAAACTTTTGGTGGAAATGTAACGATTGTGACTGTTGGACTTGCCGCAGACGAAGCTATTATTCGAAAAGCTTTGGCAATTGGTGCAGATGATGCTGTTCGAATAGACACAGAGCCATCGGACGCTTTTTACACAGCGATGCAAATTTCAAATTACGCTAAATCGAACGCATTTGACTTAATTCTAACAGGTAAAGAAACCATAAACTATAATGGCTCTCAATTAGCAGGAATGCTCGCGGAATCGTTGGATTTACCTTTTGTATCCTTAGCGACAAAATTGGATGTAAATGGAACAACCTTGACGCTAGAAAGAGAAATTGTTGGTGGGCTTCAAATTGAAGAAGTAACTCTACCTGCAGTTGTTTCATGCGCTAAAGGAATGGCTGAACAACGTATTCCAAATATGCGTGGGATTATGGCTGCTAGAACAAAACCGCTTCAAATTATTGCACCTGTTGCTATTGAACCATTGACTTCCTATGTTACTTATTCGATTCCAAATTCTAAAACAGCGTGTAAAATGATTGATCCAATGAATATGGATGAATTGGTTGAATTGTTGCACAATGAAGCAAAAGTTATTTAATAATTAGATGGTATTTGAGTTTTAAAAAACACAACTTATTTCTAAAATATAAAATTTAAAAGATGTCAATTTTAGTATATATAAACAGCAATGGAGGTATTCACAAATCAGCTTTAGAAGTAGTTACCTATGGAAAGAAAATTGGTGAAAATGTCACAGTAATTACTTATGGTTCGGCAGATACTTCCACCTTATCTTCACTCGGGAAATATGGAGCAACAAAAGTATTGGTTGATCGATCCCTACAAAATGATGATGCGCAACAAATAACGCGATTAATTACTTCAGCTGCTGAAAATACTAGCGCAACTACAATTGTTTTCTCGCAAGATATTACTGCGAAAGCGGTTGCGCCTAGATTATCTGTGCGATTAAATGCTGGATTGATTTCTGGTGCAATTGATATTCCTTCAAGCGATGGAAACGTCAGAGTTAATGTCTTTTCAGGAAAAGCGTTTGGGTCGGTTCATGTTCATTCGTCAAGAAAAATTATTTCGGTTCTTCCAAATAGTATTCAACCAGAAATTACCGGGTCAGATTGTGCTGTAGAAGAATTTAATGGAAATATTGGTGTTCCAAGTATCAAAGTTATTGACACAAAAAAACCAGAAGGTGAGATTCCACTTCCAGAAGCAGAATTAGTAGTTTCAGCGGGACGCGGAATGAAAGCACCAGAAAACTGGCATCTTGTGGAAGCGTTGGCAAAAGAGTTGGGTGCAGCTACAGCTTGTTCGCGTCCAGTTGCAGATATTGGATGGAGACCACACCACGAACATGTGGGCCAAACAGGTGTAGCAATTCGTCCAAACCTGTATATTGCAATAGGTATTTCTGGCGCGATTCAGCATTTGGCAGGCGTCAATGGTTCAAAAGTTATTGTTGTAATTAATACCGATGCTGAAGCGCCATTTTTTAAAGCGGCAGACTATGGAATCGTTGGGGACGCATTTGAAGTTTTACCGCGATTGACAGAAGCTGTAAAAAAATTCCATGCTACAAGTCACTAATTAACTTTAGAAGTATTATTTTTACATTAATGTCACTTTATTGGAAACACTAATTTGACGGATTAAAAGTAAAAATGAATAAAATAAAACTCGATATATCAGGGTTATCCTACAGTCAAACCCAAACTGGTGCTTATGCATTATTTTTGGACGAGGCTGGAGGAAAACGTCAACTTCCAATAATTATTGGAGGTTTTGAAGCGCAGGCTATAGCCATTGAATTAGAAAAGATGACGCCAAGTCGTCCCTTAACGCATGATTTATTCAAAAATTTCGCACAATCTTTTTCTATCAGCGTAAAAGAAATAATTATTTACAATTTGGAAAATGGTGTGTTTTTTTCCAAACTTATTTGTGAGCGAGAAGGACAAATTACAGAAATTGATTCACGTACTTCAGATGCTATCGCTATTGCAGTTCGTTTCAATTGTCCAATATTTACTTATGAGCACATACTGGCCGTTGCTGGGACATTATTAGATGAATCAAGCGAAAAAGAAGAGGCTAAAACAATTGAATCAGAAGATGAAAGTTTGCTTGAAGGAGATATAAAAGGTTTTAATGTTAAAGAACTAGAAAATCAGCTTTCAGAAGCTATCGAAAATGAAGATTATGAACTCGCTTCAAAAATAAGAGATGAAATTAACAAACGTACTTCTTAGTATATTATTTGCTACTATTACTATTCATTCATTTGCTACGAACACCTTCGCAGATAAAAACTACAGTAGAAAGAACTTTCGATTGGAACTGCTTCCAAACGGAAAATTTAAATCTTCAGACACCCTTTTTCTCGCGATTCCCTCTGGAAATTGGAAAATCAAAAACAAAGTAATTGTTTTTTCAAAACAGCTCAACGACTCCATTTTAGTTACAGAAAAGGCTGCTCTTATTTTCTCCTCAGACAATAAGATTTCTTTTTTGAAAAACGGAACTAAATTTTCATACCACGACAAAGCAAGCTCCAATTTAAATCCTTCCATTTCTTTTTTGTCCATATTAAAGGGCATATTAGGAATGCTAGTGATTCTTTTCGTTGCCTTTATTTTTAGTAAAAATAGAAAAGCGATCAGTTGGCCATTGGTTCTCAAAGGAATTGCCTTGCAAATTATTCTTGCTATTTTAATTCTTAAAGTACCATTAATTTCCAGTTTATTTGATTTCTTGGCTAAAGCATTTGCCCGAGTAATTGAATTTGCGCACGATGGAGCAGTATTTTTGTTCGGTCAAGGCGATATGATGCCAAATATGATGAAAAACTTTGCGTTTTGGATTCTACCATCTGTTATCTTCTTTTCTGCACTTTCTAGCTTGTTGTATTACTTCGGAATTCTTCAGTTCGTTGTAAAAGGCAT
>CAIYXD010000280.1 GCA_903930085.1 uncultured Flavobacteriia bacterium | reverse complement strand
TGGAATTGCACCAAAAACAAGTTGCGCTGCAGCTTTTTGGGTGTATTTATTGTTTTCATACGCAACAACAATACTGGCGAAATCGTCCAATTCCTTTTGGTTGAAATCTTGTCGCAGCAACAGTGGATTTCCGAAAAGAAGGAGAATCTTTTCTTTTTGAATAGGAAGTTTTGCTAAAAATTCTTTACACTTTTCCCCAAATCCAAAGTTGTTTTTAGAGCGCACGGTATTTGCATGCAAAGCGGTAATAATAAGATCGAATTGAGAGGCTTTTTGCGGAAAATCTTTCAAGGCTTCTTCCGCAGAAAAATAATGAAAATGCTCTATTTTGGAAAATAAATCCGAGGCGTCTCGAAAATGAGAAGTAGTGTTGCCGATGGAAACCATAGCAATTTTCCGATCCAACCTTTGCAGTGGAATGCAACTTTCCGAATTTTTCAATACTGTTAGTGCTTTTTCATACACTTCATTTTTGGCCCATTCAATTTCTCCGGGCGAATGAATTTTTGCTTTTTTGGGATTCACCACAAATCGGTATTTCGCTTTTAAAATTTTCAAGCAACGTGCATCAATTTCTTTTTGGGGAATCGTTCCCTTCGCAACCTTTGATTTTATAGCATCGATTGCTTCGGTAACGCTTTCTGGAACCAATAAAATATCGCAACCTGCCTCAAAAGCCTTTACTACAACTTCCGTTTTACCATATTTATCCGCAACAGCTTTCATTCCGAGCGCATCTGAAATGACTAGCCCTTCAAAACCCATTTGCTTTTTCAGAATATTCTGTATAATTGTTGGAGACAAACTACTTGGTAATCCGGAAGGATCGAGCGCTGGAACGTTTAAATGTCCAACCATAACAGAAGATGAACCAACTCTAATTCCTTCCTGAAACGGGAAGAAATCGATGGCTTCTAACGTTTTTAGAGATTGCGAAACAACGGGCAATTCTAAATGCGAATCTTTGTCTGTATTGCCATGACCTGGGAAATGTTTGATACTCGTCATGACGCCATTGTTTTCCATTCCGCGGACAAACGCTTTGACATGGTCAGCCACTTTTTTTGGGTTTTCACCGAAAGATCGAAAGCCGATAACTGGATTATTTGGATCACTGTTGACATCCGCAACCGGCGAGAAATTGAGGTGAATTCCGAGTTCCTGGCATTCTTGCGCCATCATTCCAGCGATTTTCTCGGATAAAACTACGTCGTCTGCTGCACCAAGTGTATACGCATACGGAAATCTTTCGCCATCAAACAAACGCATGTTGGATCCCCATTCTGCATCCATTGAAATTAAAAGTGGTGTTTTTGCACTTTTTTGAAACCGTTGAATAGAAGAAATCAAATTTTCCTTTTCGCCTTGAAAAAAGATTATACCACCAACTTTTTCATTGGTTACCAGTGCTTCAATTTCCTGTAAATGTTTTTCTCCTTTGTTGGAATATGCCGCGACCATAAAAAACTGTCCGATTTTCTCTTCTAAAGTCATGGTTTTTAATTGATCGGCAGCCCATTTGTCGCCCTCTACAGAAGAGTATATTTTTGTGCTTTTTTCGGAATGCAAACCAGTTTTCAAGGAAAGGAAAAATGGCGCTGCAGCGAGTACACTAAAAATTAATAGTACAGAAAGAATTCTTTTACTTTTCATTCTGTAAATTTAGCGAGTGTAAGCCGAATATGGCACATTCCGATCAAAATAATTTCACTAAAATAGCTTCCTAACATTTCATCCATCAAAAAAGCGCTAGAACAGAAAATTAGATAGAATTAATTAACAAAATTGGCAATACGTATTTCTTAAAGAAGGAATATTATCTTATTTTTGTTTCAATTGAAAAAAGTATGCAATTCAGATTTTTAAATAAGACTTTCAAAAACAAAC
>CAIYXD010000279.1 GCA_903930085.1 uncultured Flavobacteriia bacterium | reverse complement strand
TTATTGCTTTTATAGAAGATTACTTCGTCTTTGAAATCGTCCAAATGAACGGTGAATTTCATGTAATCTCTTTTGCTACCGATTGGAAAATCACCTTTCCTTTGGGAAACGCCATCTATAAAATACCAGATTATTTGCGCAAGAATAGCGGATACACTGCCCGGGATACTTTCTGGATCGTAATTAAACACCCCAAAACTTGTAAGTTTATCGCTGATTCCGGCATATTTAGCAATTTGACAAATTTGATCGGCATAAAATCCATTTGGATACATGTATTCTGCTTGTCTTAATTCAGAGGCACGAATACTTTTAAAATCAATACTCAGAATGTCAGAATTGCGCAATAAAGGCTCTGCTTTTTTGAAATCCGCGTTAAATTCTCCCAATCTGCACATGTCAAAGTACAATTTATCAAAAAGATCCAATTCTGATTTAGATGCGAAAGGTGCTTGCAGTCCAATATTGGAATGGTTAAATAAATAGCAAGGTCTTTGGAGCAGAAGATGGCTTAAAAATCCATCGGACGAAATCGGATCTTCGGGATTGCCAAGGTCTAATTTATAGTCGATAGAACACAGGTTAACCATTTGCTCCAGCTGCTCGTAACCTTTGTAAACCGCAAGTGTTAAGTCTTGACTTCCACCAACAATTACTGGAATCACTTTCCGCTTGACCAATTCCGCAACAACCTGACTAACTGCAAAATAGGTGTCGTTCAACTCATTTCCAGGTAAAATATCTCCCAAATCATATAGAGGCATTTTCCAATCTATCCCAAGGTTCAACTGGTAAAAAAAACTTCTGAAGGATGCTGCATTTCGATTTGGGTTTAAGTGTTTTTCCCCTCTAAATTCAGGCACATAAATCAAAGCAATTCCTCCTGAACTAATTTCAGGAAAATTATCCTTGTGTATGTTAATATTGAACCCAACTTGCTGGTCTGAATAAGATTCATCCTGATCAACAGGTTTGAAATAAATGGAAATATCCTTCATTCTGTATTTTTTTCAAAGCTATATGAAATAAAAAGACAACGGTTTAAAGGCGCTTGAAAGTATTAAAGAGTGCAATGTTTAAAAGATGATCGTTTTGCCCATTATTTATTGTTAAAAAGATCCTGGAGCGCGCAAAAAAGGAATTCCTACTGTTTAGGAAATGTAAATGCGTAACATTAATTGGAAAGTTCAGAAAACAAAAAAGGTTAACCAATAGCTAACCTTTTTTTGGAATTATTTTATACAATTTTATTTTTTCTTTACTACTTTTTTAGCTGCTGGTTTTTTAGCTGCGGGCTTTTTCGCTGCTGGCTTCTTTGCAACAGGTTTTTTAACCGTTGACGTTTTAGCTGCAACTTTCTTTGCCGCGCCACCTTTTTTGGATCTTGGTTGGTTTTCAGCGATGATCAGACATTCTTCCAATGTTAATTTTTCAGCTTCTGTTCCTTTCGGTAGTTTGAAATTATCTTTTCCAATTTTTAGATAAGCTCCCCAGCGGCCATTTAGCAGTTGAACTTCTTCATTTTCAGGGAAAACTTTTATCAATTTATTCGCATCCGCCTCACGTTTCTCCAAAATTATTTCGATTGCTCGATCCAAGGTAATTGACATTGGACTTTCCTCTTTTGGGATGGATGCGAAAATTTTTCCGTGCTGAATGTAAGGTCCAAAACGACCAAGATTTGCTTTTACCGTCAAATCTTCGAATTCACCAAGAGTTCTAGGTAATTTAAACAATTCCAACGCTTGCTCTAAGGTTATTGTACCAATTGACTGCTCTTTCTGCAAAGAAGCAAATTGTGGTTTCTCGCCATCTACTTGTTCATCACCAATTTGAACCATTGGTCCAAAGCGACCAATTCGCGCAATTATTTTCTTTCCACTTACCGGATGCATGCCTAATTCTCTTTCACCAGTTGCTCTTTCAGAATGCTCTAACGTTTCGGTAACATTTTTATGAAATGGATCATAGAATTTGTGCAACATATCCGTCCATTGAACAAGTCCTTTCGCGATTTCGTCGAACTCCTCCTCAACTTTAGCAGTAAAATTGTAATCCATTATCCGCTCAAAATGTTCTTTCAAGAAATCTGTTACAACAATACCTATATCTGTTGGAGATAATTTATTTTTCTCTTTACCAGTTATTTCGGTTCGTTCTTCCTCAGCTAACTGATCGTTTTTTAATTTTTTAACCTGGTATTTTCTCTCTGCTCCTTCTCGCTCCTGTTTTTCGACATATCCTCTTTTTTGAATAGTTGAAATCGTTGGTGCGTAAGTTGAAGGACGTCCAATTCCTAGTTCCTCCATTTTTTTCACAAGTGAAGCCTCCACATATCGCGCCGGCGCTCTTGAGAATCTTTCCAAAGCAATAATTTCCTCGTTTTTGACTTGTTCACCAGGTTTTACGCTTGGCAATAAACCTTCTGTTTGTTCCTCGTCATCTTCCTCTTCTTCCTGTTCAACGTTTGATTCCATGTAAACACGCAGAAAACCATCAAACTTGATTACTTCACCTTTTGCATTAAAAACCTCTGTTATTGCAGGAGTAGAAATTTTAATGGTAGTTCGTTCTAGTTTTGCTTGCGCCATTTGAGATGCAATCGAGCGCTTCCAAATTAAGTCGTACAAACGTTCCTCTTCGCGTTCACCAGTTATAGAATGCACACCAAAATCGGTCGGACGAATTGCTTCGTGGGCTTCTTGTGCGTTCGTGTTCTTTGTTTTATATTTTGTTGGATTCGAATATTCGTTTCCATAGGCGCGCTGAATCTCATCTTTCGCACCATTTAGTGCTGTATCGGAAAGATTAACAGAATCGGTTCGCATGTATGTAATTCGTCCCGCTTCGTATAATCTTTGTGCAACAGACATGGTTCTTGAAACGGAAAATCCAAGTTTCAAACTCGCTTCCTGCTGTAACGTTGAAGTTGTGAAGGGTGCAGACGGCGTTTTGGTTGCTGGTTTTTGCTGAACATCTTCTATAGTGAATTTTGCACCTTTACACGCATTCAACAAATCGATTGCTTGCTGTTCAGACGTTAATTGCTTGGATAGTTCTGCTTTAATTTTCCCGTTAGCTGCTGTGAACAGTGCATTTACGCGGTAAAAACTCTCTGAATTGTGCTTGTCAATTTCTCTTTCTCTGTCGACAATCAAACGCACAGCAACAGATTGCACGCGTCCGGCAGACAAACTTGGTCTCACTTTTTTCCAAAGTACTGGCGACAACTCAAAGCCTACAATTCTATCCAATACACGTCGAGCCTGCTGCGCATCCACTAGTTCTTTATTGATTTTTCGCGGTTTTTCAATCGCTTTCAAAATTGCTGGTTTGGTAATTTCGTTGAAGGTGATTCGTTTGGTGTCTTTTTTTTCCAGATTCAACGTTTCGAATAAGTGCCAAGAAATTGCTTCTCCTTCGCGGTCCTCGTCCGTTGCAAGCCATACCGTTTCGGCCTCCTTTGCAAGTTTCTTTAATTCTGCAACAATTTGTTTCTTATCTGGGGAAACTTCGTATTGCGGATTAAAGTCGTTCTCAATATCGATAGCTAGTCCTTTTTTTGCTAAATCACGAACGTGACCAAAACTAGATTTCACAACAAAGTCTTTTCCAAGATATCCTTCGATTGTTTTTGCCTTTGCAGGTGACTCAACTATAACGAGATTTTTAGCCATTGATTTTTGATTTCGTAATTTCAACAAAAAATTAAGTTGCAAAAGTAAGTTTATTTCAATTCAATTTACAAATGAAAAAATCTTCTAATCCTTAATTCAACCAAATTAGATCAAAATACGGAACAATCTATTACAATTCCATTCTGCATTTGAGGCAATTGTGATGTGTTGGAAATTAAGAAAAATTGGTAAAATTTAAAACTGCCATTTTGACACACTATTCTTTTTTGGTTACTTTTGTTTACATTTTTGAAATTGAATAAAACGCATTATGCATATTGAAAGCACAAAAGTAATTGACGAAAACAGGCAAGGAGAAGCAACTGTAATTGAAACTGCAGCAAATTCAGGCAGTAAGAAACTCTATGTGGAAAGTTATGGCTGTGCGATGAACTTTTCGGATAGCGAAGTTGTAGCTTCCATTATGGCGAAAGGCGGATATGCAACTACGCGTAATTTGGACGAGGCAGATGTTATTTTAATCAATACCTGTTCCATCCGAGAAAATGCAGAAACACGCGTTCGAACAAGATTAGGCGATTTAAAACAAAAAAAGAAAGATAAGCCGGAATTAATTGTAGGAATTTTAGGCTGCATGGCAGAGCGTTTAAAAAAAACGCTGCTGGAAGAAGAAAAATTAGTAGATCTTGTTGCAGGTCCGGATGCGTACCGCGATTTGTTGAATTTAGTAGAAGAAGTTGGAACAGGCCAAAAAGCCGTGAATGTTTTGCTCTCGCGCGATGAGACCTACGCAGATATTTCGCCGGTTCGATTAGATCTTGGTGGTGTTTCCAGTTTCGTCTCCATCACGCGCGGATGCGATAACATGTGTTCCTTTTGCGTGGTGCCTTTCACCCGTGGACGTGAACGATCTAGAGATCCAAAAACAATTATTGAAGAATGCGAAGATCTTTTCGCAAAAGGATACCGTGAAGTCACATTATTAGGACAAAATGTGGATAGTTACCGTTGGAATTTAACAAGCAAAGGAGAAATAAAAGATGTTGAGATTCCAACAACTAATTTCTCTCAATTAATGGAAATGGTAGCTTTGGTTTCTCCAGATTTACGTGTACGATTCTCTACATCCCATCCAAAAGATATGACCGACGATGTGCTGCATGTTATGGCAAAATATGAAAACATCTGTTCTAACATTCATTTGCCAGTGCAATCTGGGAATTCGAAAGTTTTAGAGCGCATGAACCGAGGATATTCCAGAGAATGGTATATGAATCGTATCGATTCGATTAAAAAAATTGTACCCGATTGTGGAATTTCAACGGATATGATTACCGGTTTTTGCGAAGAAACAGACGAAGAACATGCGGAAACGTTAACCTTGATGGATTATGTAGAATACGATTTTGCCTATATGTATAAATACTCTGAACGCCCTAAAACATTGGCTGAAAGACGCTTTACAGACGATATTCCGGAGGAAATAAAAGGAAAACGTTTATCGGAAATAGTTGAAAAACAGCGCGCCCATTCGCATATCAATAACAAAAAGCAAGTAGGCAACATATATAAAGTATTAATTGAAGGATTTTCCAAGAAATCGCAGGAATTTATGTGCGGACGAAATGGGCGAAATGCGATGGTTGTGTTTCCAATCGGGAACTTTGAAAAAGGAAATTATGTGCTTGTGAAAATAAACGATTGCACCTCAGCAACCTTATTGGGTGAAGTGATAGAAGTTTGTAAACCAGTGGAAAAAAATTAGCATGAACCTTCAACAAGTAAAACAACGTTTTGGAATAATTGGAAATGCTCCGCTGCTGAATAGAGCTTTGGAGGTTGCAATCCAGGTGGCACCAACCGATATTTCTGTGCTTGTAACAGGAGAAAGCGGAACAGGAAAGGAAATAATCCCTCAGGTTATTCACCATTTGAGTTCCAGAAAACACGGAGAATATATTGCCGTAAATTGTGGTGCAATTCCGGAAGGAACGATAGATTCTGAATTATTTGGACACGAAAAAGGATCTTTCACCGGCGCACATGGCAGCAGACAAGGTTATTTTGAAGTTGCCAACGGCGGAACGATTTTTTTGGATGAAGTTGCGGAACTGCCAATGCAGACCCAAGTGCGTTTACTGCGCGTTTTGGAAACGGGAGAATTTATTCGAGTTGGATCGTCAAAAGTAATCAAAACCAATGTTCGGGTTGTTGCTGCGACAAATGAAAACATGCAGAAAGCAATAACATCCGGTAAATTCAGAGAAGATCTTTTTTACCGTTTGAGCACTGTTCCGATTCCCTTGCCTTCCTTGCGCATTAGAAAAGAAGATATTTACTTGTTGTTTCGAAAATTCGCAAGTGATTTTGCAGACAAATATAGAATGCCAGCAGTTCGTTTATCCGAGGACGCGGTGCAGTTGGTCAATAATTACAGTTGGCCTGGAAATATTCGTCAATTAAAAAATCTGGTGGAACAAATATCTGTAATTGAAACTTCGCGGGAATTAGACGCAGCAACATTTGCAAGCTACCTGCCTGAGGAACGGGAGAAAGTTCCTGCAATCCTTGGAGATTCTGGAAGTGGTGAAAATTATTCCGAACGGGAATTAATGTATAAAATTCTGTTCGATATGAAAAAAGACCTGACAGATTTAAAAAAATTGGTAATTGAATTAGTAAATCAGGGAGGCGATTTCTCCTTAAATAACGACCAGGCAGCTGTTGTGAATCGTATGTATAAAGAAGTAAATCCAACGTTCGGGCAATCGCGAATTTTACCTTCTCCAAGCGAAAAAGCAGCGGAAGACTTCCCTGCGACGTCGGAAACAAATGATTTTGAAGCACACGAAGAAGTGGAAGAATCCTTGTCGCTGGAGGATCGTGAAAAGGAATTAATTCAAAAAGCACTGGAAAAACACCGTGGTAAAAGAAAATATGCCGCAGCAGAACTTGGAATATCTGAACGCACCTTGTACCGAAAGATCAAGGAATATAATTTAATGGAATGATGCGAATTTTACTACTGTTTTCGTTGCTTGTCAGCCTATCTTCGTGCTGGCCATCTAGTCTTTCGTTGATTGACAAAGGATCTATGCCGGAAGAATGGAAAACATTTTCCGTAAAAACCTTGGAAAATAATGCACCCAATACGCCATTAAGTTATGCCGCAATTTTATCCGAAAAAGTAAAAGATGCTGTTCAAAACAATACCCGATTGTTGCTGAACTCCAACACTGGAAAAGGAGAAGTTGTGATTGAAGGAATTATTTCAAATTATTCCGTTATGCCGATTGCCATGCAAGAAGGAGACAATTCCGCAAAAAACCGGCTAACGATTTCTGTTCAATTTTCGATCTTCATTTCTGCGCCAACGGAGGATAAAATGACACTTACCAGCACACGTTTTGTGGACTACGATTCTCAATCAGATCTTGCAACGGTAGAAACAAATTTATTGGAAGAAATTAATACGCAAATAGCGCAAGATGTAATAAATAAACTACTTTCGAACTGGTAATGTTGAATTTAAAGGAAATAGCGGAACGTATTGAGCACCCAAATCTCTGCAATGGAGAAAATTTGGAGGATTTGAAATTATTTACAAATACCTATCCGTATGCCCAACTATTCCCAATTCTGTATCTGAAAGCATTGGCGAACAATAAGGATATTCGCTTTGAACAAGAATTAAGTCAGTATGCTTATCGCATTGCAGATCGTGTACAATTGTACCATTTAATACATTCGTTAGAAAACACTGTATCGGCAACGCATGAAATTCAGGAGCCTGAAATTATTCCAGCATTGACCGTTGTTAGCTCCCCATTTGAAGCAGAAGAAAGTAAGGATAGTTCCGTTCAAGTTGTTTCCATCCTTCCAGATCAAATGGAAGAATCAATTGATGCAGGATTGGAAGAAACCTCATCAATTGCAGCGCAAGAATTCGTAATAGAGGAAATAGAAACAGTAATACCAGACGCAGAAGTCTTTGTTTTCGAAATGCCGAAATCCGAAAATTCGAAAGTTTTACATCCGATAGAAAAAGTTTCTCCTGTGGAAGAAATGACTTCCGAAGAAGAAGATTTAGAGGCTGTTTTTATTCCGTTGAATATCACAACCCTTGAACAAACGACTCAAGAATTGGTTGAAAATGAGAGTTTTATTGAGCGTGCAGATACCAGTGAAGATTTTGCAGTTAAACAAAAAGAAGCGGAAGAAAAAGAAATATTCGATAAGGAATTACTTTCCGAAGCAATAGCAGCCAATTTCAACTTGGATCATTTAGTGAATAGAGATTTGATTGAAAGAGAGGAACGCGAGGAAAGTGTAGAAGAATTTCAACTAGAAAACGAACAAATAAACGAACAACTAGAAGAAGAATCCATTAAAAGTGATTTGAAAGAAAATGGAGAAATTCAAAAGCCTTTTACCTCTTGGTTAAAATCAAATAAAAATGACACTTCCTCAAAATTGGATGGCGAAAAATCGCGGATTGAAGATTTGGTAAACCAATTTTTAAAAGACGATCCAAAAATATCGCGCATTTCCAAAGAAAAAGAAGCAGAAGAAGATACCAAAGAAAAAAAAGAATTCTATTCTCCGATGAAAAAAGCAAAGGAAAGTTTGGATCTACAAAGTATGCCTGTCAGCGAAACTTTAGCTAAAATTTTTGCACTTCAAGGTAATTTTCCGAAAGCAATTTTCGCTTATGAACAATTAATCTTGATAAATCCAGAAAAAAAGATTTTCTTTGCATCCCAAATTGAAGAGTTAAAGAAAAAGTTAAATACATAATTAATACAAAAACAATGGATATTTTATTTTCAATCATCATCATTTTAGCTAGTATTTTACTAATTTTTGTCGTGTATATTCAAAACCCAAAAGGTGGTGGATTAAGTTCCGATTTTGGAGCAGCACAGCAAATTGGCGGCGTTCAAAAAACGAATGACTTTATCGACAAAGCAACTTGGTCTTTGGCGGGTGTAATCATGGTTTTAAGTATCGTATTGACGATTCGTTCAAAATCACCTGAACCAGTTTCGCAAGAAGAAATGCAACAAACAGAGCAAAACCAACAAGGTGGACAACCTGCAAAAGGCGGTCAGCCAGCGCAAGGAGGTCAACCAGCAAAAGGTGGCGCACAGAAAAAATAATTTCGATATTACCCTTTTTAAATGTCAGTATGTCATGCATGCTGACATTTTTTTTATTTAATAGAAAGTAAGAAAGCAATATTGTCCAATAACGCGAATTGGCATAAAATTGGGGAAATATGTGTCATCGCAATTAATTTTAAACTATATAAATATGTCGACGAAGTTCAAACCATTGGCTGATAGAGTTCTTATAGAACCTGTTGCAGCTGAACAAAAAACTGCTAGTGGAATTTTCATTCCAGATACAGCAAAAGAAAAACCGCTTAAAGGAACAGTTATCGCAATCGGAGACGGGAAAAAAGACGAGCCGATGACAGTTAAGGTTGGTGATACAGTGTTGTTTGGTCAATATTCCGGAACAGAAATTAAAATGGATGGACAAACTTTACTGATCATGAAGGAAGCGGATATCTACGGTATTTTCTAAATTCAAACACTTTTTTTTCACTTTTTCGTAGCTTTCATTTTTTGGAAAAAACGATAAAAATTCAACAATAAGAACACTTATTCAAAAAAAATGGCAAAAGAAATATTTTTCGATATTGAAGCGCGTGACAAGCTAAAAAGAGGCGTTGACGCTTTAGCAAATGCGGTAAAAGTTACACTTGGACCAAAAGGTCGCAACGTTGTAATTGGTAAAAAATTCGGTGCACCTCAAATCACAAAAGATGGTGTAAGTGTTGCAAAAGAAATTGAATTGAAAGATCCAATTGAAAATATGGGCGCACAAATGGTAAAAGAGGTTGCTTCTAAAACGGCGGACATTGCAGGTGATGGAACAACTACAGCAACAGTTTTGGCGCAAGCGATTATCAGTGCAGGACTGAAGAATGTTGCAGCAGGAGCTAATCCAATGGATTTGAAGCGTGGAATTGATAAAGCAGTAAAAGAAGTTGTTAAAAACCTTAAGAGTCTTTCTAAAGAAGTTGGTTCAGACAACGATAAAATCAAACAAATAGCAACTATTTCGGCAAATAACGACGAAATGATTGGATCGCTAATCGCGAAAGCAATGAAAGTTGTTGGAAACGATGGCGTTATTACGGTTGAAGAAGCAAAAGGAACAGAAACAGAGATGAAAACTGTGGAAGGGATGCAATTTGACAGAGGATATCTTTCTCCTTACTTTGTTACCAATACAGAGAAAATGGTTACCGAAATGGATAAACCATTGATTTTGATCTACGAAAAGAAAATCTCGAACATGAAAGAATTGCTTCCGATTTTGGAACCAGTTGTTCAGGCAGGTAGAGGGCTATTGATTATCGCAGAAGATGTAGATGGCGAAGCGCTTGCAACTTTGGTTGTGAATCGTTTACGTGGTTCATTGAAAGTTGCTGCTGTGAAAGCACCAGGTTTTGGCGATCGAAGAAAAGCGATGCTAGAAGATTTGGCTATTTTAACAGGCGGCCAAGTGATTTCAGAGGAAAGAGGATTTACGTTGGAAAATGCAACGATGGACATGCTTGGAACTGCTGAAAAAGTTGAAATCGATAAAGACAATACAACGATTGTTAACGGTTCTGGACAAAAATCCGATATTGATAGCCGTGTTGGTCAAATCAAAGCGCAAATCGAATCTACAACATCTGATTACGATCGTGAGAAATTACAAGAGCGTTTAGCTAAACTTTCTGGTGGAGTTGCTGTACTTTACGTCGGAGCTGCAACGGAAGTTGAAATGAAAGAGAAAAAAGACAGAGTCGACGATGCGTTGGCAGCAACAAGAGCAGCTGTAGAAGAAGGAATTGTTCCGGGTGGAGGCGTAGCATTAATTCGTTGTATTGAATCTTTAGATAAGCTTAAAGGCGATAATGAAGACGAGATGACTGGGATTCAAATTGTGAAGCGCGCTGCTGAAGAGCCATTGCGTCAAATTATTGCGAATGCAGGTGGCGAAGGTGCTGTGATTGTTCAAAAAGTCCGCGAAGGAAAAGATGATTTCGGTTACAATGCTAGAACTGAAGTATATGAAAATTTATATGCTGCAGGCGTAATTGATCCTACGAAGGTTACACGAATTGCAGTTGAAAATGCTGCTTCAATTGCTTCGATGTTGTTGACTACGGAATGTGTCATTGTAGACAGTCCTGAAGAAAATGCACCATCAATGGGCGGAATGCCAGGCGGAATGCCAGGAATGATGTAAAACAAAAATCGAATGCACGGAATGGCGATTCAATTTTAAAGATTGTACTTCATTCAACTCGTGAATTAAAATAAATCAGAGCTTTCTTCGGTAACGAAGGAAGCTTTTTTTGTGCATTTAAACTGGGCATGTTCTTTTCACCGTTTTTTGAATCGATACAAAAACATGGAAAAACAAAAAGCAATTTCCGCCATAAAAAAAGAGGCTATCAAAAAATGACAGCCTCCACTATTTTTTTGTGCTAATTATCGTTTTTACTTATTTCCAATCAAATCAAAATTTAAGGAAACTCCAAAAGTTACCATAAGATTTATATTCTTTAATAAGCCAGGTAAATATTTGATACCATAATCAAATGCCACATACGATTTTTTATAAACTTCACGGCCAGTGAATTCAAATCCAAAAGGTAGTTTTTGATTCCAGGAATCCATGGAATAACGCACTAATTCAACTGTATTATTGTCTGTATTCTCTGTTCCAACAAATACATCGTCGAATTTATTCTGCACTGCGTAAATAACGTTGAAGTTTTTCACGCTTATTCTGCGCACTTCTTTGTCGCCATACCCTTTTGCGTTGATTTTGAGACTTACTGCCTTTGATCTACTAATTCCGAACTTAATGAATTTATAATCCTGGATGGTTGACATTGAAATATCGCTAAAAAGACGTTCATTTTGCTCGGTTGGACTTGCTAATGGTCGAAATTTCAACTCCAAATTATTCATGTTATACCACGTAAAACCTTGGCTATATGCAAAATTAACACCTGTACGAACCAATTCTTTTGTTTTAATAGTTGTAACATAATTTACGTTGCCAACCTGTTTCAATTTGATACTCTCATCAATATCTCGTAAATCCTCTGAAAAATAGAAAGTTCCACGTAACTCCAATTCCTGTGATTTTGGAACTTGATTCACGGACATAATTAGTCCTTTATTAAGATTCTCTGTGAACTCATATGTTTCTGGTGCTATTTTATCTCCCAAACCATATTTGTAGCTCAAACCAGAATTAAACCTACTCTTTCCGATATAAGAAATATCTCCTCTCAAATCTAAGAGTGAGGTGTTAATCTTTGAACCTGCTAAATGCCAAATAGGCAGTTGGATAACGAAAAAAGAAAGATCTTGAGGGTTTTCCTCTAATTTATCAATGTAGACAATATTTTCTTTTGCCTTCGGGTTACCATCTTGATCCTCCTCGTCCTCTTGCGCAAATGCAATTGGGGAGAATAAACAACAGAGTAAAATAACTTTCAATACTTCTAAATTTTTCATCTTAATTTCTGTTTATAGATTAATTTTCAGTTATTTTTCCATCCGCTACAATATATCCTCCAATACTAGGAGTGTCCATATAGACATCACAAAACTCAACGGATAATTTACCGCCAAGTTTATTTAAATGCACATTATCAGATGAACTATAAGCAGTATAAAGATTTGAACCATTAAAATATTCCAAAACAGCTTCATTACTTCCAGGAACACCAAATTGATTTAATGGAAACGCACTGAAAATTTGAGGAGAACTCGATCCAAAAGTCACTTTAACGTATTTATTGCCTGCTGTTGCCGTAACAACTAAAAAGCCAGACGCTGTGGAAGATGCCACTTGCCCTGTACCAAAAGCAGTTGTAATAGTTGTTGCAAAACTTGCAGTGAATACATTGTCTTCCAACGCACAATCTGCTAAAGATAAAACACAAGGCGCACAGTTGTTTAGACCACAATCGATTCCATCTTCGCCTTCGTCTATAATACCATTCAGACAACTAAGACTTACTTCAACTGCACCATCTGGCAATTCTAGTGGTGTTTCTTTTCTGCAGGAAGTTAACCCAAAGATAAGCAGCACTGCACTGGCTAAAACAATTTTCATAGATTCTATTTTTTAAAATTTTCCTAAAAATACAAAAATTATCTACACCTGAAATGTGGTTGAATTTACGAGGTAATAAACAAAAGGAATTTGAGGTTTTGGATTCGGATTTTTTACTAATATTGCAAAATAGTGGCACATCCTACTGAGGGCTTCGGCTCTCTTTCTCGGCTCTTGCTTCCCGACTAGCTCGGATAGTGAGAACGGTTATATATAGAACTCTCTTCGGAAACGGAGAGAGTTTGCTTTTTATCTGATTTTAAGCATTAAGTCCACCAATTAATTCTAGGTGCTTTTCTTACAAAGAATTGAAAAGTGGAATCTTTTGGGCGTAAAAAAAGGAATCTCGATTGGAGATTCCTTTTAAATGTATCAGAAACTTAATTCTTAATATCTGTAGTGCTCTGCCTTGAAAGGACCTTTAACATCTACACCGATATAATCCGCTTGATCTTTAGAAAGTTCTTCCAATTCCACGCCAATTTTAGCCAAGTGCAAACGCGCTACTTTTTCATCCAAATGTTTTGGAAGCATATAAACATCGTTTCCGTAATTAGCGCTGTTATGCCATAATTCCAACTGAGCAAGAGTTTGGTTTGTGAAAGAATTCGACATTACAAAAGATGGGTGACCAGTTGCACAGCCAAGATTTACCAAACGACCTTCAGCAAGGATAATAATATCTTTACCATCGATTGTGTACATATCCACTTGCGGTTTGATCGTGTTTTTTGTAGAACCATGGTTTGCGTTTAACCAAGCCATGTTAATTTCATTGTCGAAGTGACCGATATTACAAACAATCGCCTTATCCTTCATTTTTTCAAAATGACGACCAACCACGATATCTTTGTTACCAGTTGTTGTAACGATAATATCACCTAAATGCACAACGTTATCAAATCTCTTTACTTCGAATCCGTCCATTGCAGCTTGCAACGCACAAATTGGATCAATTTCCGTAACAATTACACGTGCTCCAGCACCTTGTAATGAAGCAGCAGAACCTTTACCAACATCTCCATAACCACAAACAACAGCAACTTTTCCTGCCATCATAATATCTGTAGCACGACGAATAGAATCTACTAAAGATTCTTTACAACCGTATTTGTTATCAAATTTTGATTTAGTAACAGAATCATTTACATTGATTGCTGGCATTACTAAAGTTCCATTTTTAACACGCTCGTACAAACGGTGCACTCCAGTAGTCGTTTCTTCAGAAAGACCTTTGATAGCAGCAGTTAATTCTGGATAACGATCAAAAACCATATTTGTTAGGTCACCACCATCGTCCAAAATCATATTTAAAGGCTCACCATTTTTAAACGCAAAAATAGTTTGTTCAATACACCAATCGAATTCCTCTTCGTTCATACCTTTCCAAGCATAAACTGAGATACCCGCAGCAGCAATAGCAGCAGCAGCATGATCTTGTGTAGAGAAAATATTACAAGAAGACCAAGTAACTTCTGCCCCTAGATCAATTAGTGTTTCAATTAAAACAGCTGTTTGAATTGTCATGTGTAAACATCCTGCGATGCGCGCACCTGCTAAAGGATTTTTACCTGCAAATTCTTCACGTAATGCCATTAATCCTGGCATTTCCGCCTCTGCCAATGTAATTTCTTTTCGGCCCCATTCCGCAAGACTGATGTCTTTAACTTTGTAAGCCAGTTTTTCTGTTGTATTACTCATGATTATACTTGATTCTTATTGTTTTATTGTGATTTCTATTCTTTCAAACACCTAAATGCTAATTTTGTTTGCAAATTTACGAAACTAGTTTGGGAATAAAAAATTAGATCCTTTTTTCAATTAAGTCGACTAAACAGTCAATAAACAATGGGTGGTCATTGGAACTAGGAACTAACTGTATTTTTTCACCGCCATGTTCTTCAAAAATCTCTTGGTATTCCTCGCCAATTTCAATAATTGTTTCCAAACAATCCGCTACAAAAGCAGGACTAAAAGCCAATAGTTTCTTTGCTCCTTTCTTCCCCCATTCTTCCACTACTTTATCTGAAAAAGGAGTAAGCCATTTTTTATCCAGTCGCGATTGAAAGCAAACCGTATAATCCGATTCCTTCATTCCTAGCTTCTCTGCAATTAATCGAGCGGTTGCAAAACTAGTCGCTTTGTAACAAAATTTATTTTCTTCATTAATTTCTGATTCGCATGGTTGGTCGGTGCACAGATCCGTTCCTTCGTAAACTTTATCTACTTGGCGTTCTGGCAATCCGTGAAAGGAAAAAAGCACATGGTCGTATGCTTTCCAATCAAAATATTTTGCGCGTTCCACAATGGAGTTGATATATCCTTCCTGGTTCCAAAATTGGTTTATAATTTTAACTTCTGGAATCACCCACCACTTTCGAATAATATTCATTGCTTTTTCAATTGCGGAACCACTTGACGCGCTTGCATACTGCGGAAAGAGTGGAAGAATAATAATTTGATCGTAATTGGCCAAACGCATGCGTTCCAAAACACTATCCATGGATGGATTCTGATAGCGCATTGCCATTTCAATCGTTACTTCCGATGCGTCAAATCTATCTTGAACTAATTTCACAACATTCGAAGTGTGCGTCATTAGAGGAGAAGAGCCCTCGCCAATCGCCCACAATTCCTTGTATATTTTAGCGGATTTTGGTGCACGAAATGGTACAATTATTCCGTTTACCAGCAATTTTCTTGGTAACCAAGGGATATCAATTACCCTTGGATCATTTAAAAATTCACTTAAATACCTTCTCACATCGGATGTTGATGGACTATCGGGAGTTCCGAGTTGGATTAAAAGCACGCCTGTTTTCATATCGTTTTATTTTAGCGGATGCATTGCACCGTTTATGCCGTAAAATTAAATAATTTAGCTTGCCAATTTTCTACATCTTTTGGCAGTATCAGTCCTATTTTGAGTAAATATTCTATTGTTTTTTCGAAAGCCGACATATCCGAAATACCGGTATAATTCCATTCGATTTCCTGCAGCCAATTTGCAACTTGCTCAGCAGGAAGATTGTAGCGCCAGGAAATAATTTCAACCGAATTTTCGTCTTTTTTAACTTCCAATGCCTTCTTATTTACCACTTCGCACATTTCAGTTAGCAGCGAACCGTATTTTTCTATCGCTTCATTTCTAACGGCTATTACAAAACAAGGCCATGGAGTTGCAATTGCATCTATGTAGCGGCATTTTTTTTGTTCAGCAAAAGGAAAAGTGGTGTATTTTTCCCATAAAAAGCATTGCGCTTCGTTGTTTTGCAAAGCCCATAATCCGCCATAAACATCACCAACAATCTTAAATTGAAGATTTTCCGTGTTCCATCCTTGTTTATTTGCCAAAACATAAGACATCAAATGAGAGCCAGAACCTTCCCTCGAAATTGCAAACGTTTTATTTTCCAATTGATTTATGGAGGAGATATCCGAATGGTAAGGCACATGAATTCCCCAACTTAATGGAGAAAGCACATATAGTTGAATAATTTTCGCATTCAAACCTTCCAAAATAGCTTTTGTAATCCCCTCCGTCAACAAGACTGCAATATCGATTGAACCAGCTTCCAATCCTCGAATCATTTGACCAGTTCCGCCGCTCATATCGCTCCAATGCAGGTCCAAACCTATTTCTCGAAACCGACCTTCTTCAATTGCCAATCTCCATGGAAGATTAAAATGTTCAGGAACTCCACCAATTTTTAAACCGATCATTTAGCCTCTTTTTCGTCTGAGAATTGTCTATCGTATAATTTTCGATAAAATCCATTATGAAGCAGTAACTCTTGATGCGAACCAATTTCCATTATTTCTCCAGCATCCAAAACAACGATTTTATCTGAATTTTGAATGGTTGACAAGCGATGCGCTATTACGATTGAAGTTCTTCCCTTCGTTAATTTCTCAGTAGCTTTTTGAATCAACTCTTCCGATTCGCTGTCTACACTGGAAGTTGCTTCGTCCAAGATTAAAATTGCAGGATTGTAAACACTCGCTCTAATAAAAGAAAGTAATTGGCGCTGACCAACAGATAAAACACCGCCCCGCTCGCCAACTTGATAATCGTAGCCGCCAGGTAATTTTTGGATAAAAACATCTGCACCAACCTCTTTAGCGGCAGCAATTACCTGTTCTCTTGAAATGGAATTATCTCCTAAGGTAATATTGTTATGGATCGTATCCGAAAACAGAAAAACATCTTGCAAGACTATCGCAATATTTGTTCTTAAATAACTTAATTCAATGTCGCGGATATTGCTGTCCCCGATAAAAATTTCGCCCTTTTGGTAGTCGTAGAATCTACCTAATAAATTCACGATAGTTGATTTCCCTGCACCAGTTGCGCCAACAAATGCAACCGTTGAACCAGCCTCAATATCTAAACTAATATTCTTCAAAACCCAATTTTCATCCTTGTAGGCAAAATGGATATTTTTAAAATGGATTGTCTGGTTAAAATCACAAGATGTAACCGTGCCAGGATTCTGAATATGGTCGTTCAAATCTATGATTTCGAAAACACGTTCTGCGCGCACCGTTCCACGTTGTAAAATATTGAATTTATCCGCCAGTTGTCGAATTGGACGGAACAGCATATTTACCCAAAGTGTGAATGAAATTATTTGAGCATACATTCCCTCCACCTGATCTGCGGTTTTTCCGCTTGCATAGACAGCACCCCAAACCAGCATCAAAGCGATAGACATGGAACTCAACATTTCGACAATTGGAAAAAATATCGAATTTGCCCAAACAGCATTTACATGTGCTTGTCTGTGTCCTTTGTTGATTTCTTCGAAGTTTTTATATTCTTGTTTTTGGCGGTTAAATAACTGTACAATTGAAATTCCAGTGATGCGTTCTTGCACAAATGTATTTAATCTAGTTACTTGTTGGCGTTCCAATTGAAACGAATTACGCATGGCGCGGGCAAAAATTCTTGTGGCAAAAATCAAAAGTGGTATGGGTAAAATTGTCATCAAAGATAACTCCCAATCCACAAAAAACATAAGAGAAATAACAAAAACCAGCGAAATTAAATCGCCAGCAATATCAATTAAACCGGAAGAAAACACTTCTGTTACGGCCTCTAAATCAGAAACCACTCTAGTTACTAAAGCACCAACAGGAGTAGAATCAAAATAGCGCATGCGGAAACTCAAAACATGTCCGAATAATTTTTCTCGAATATCTTTGATTACGGATTGCGCCAACAAGTTAGAAAGATACGAACTTGAAAATTGCAGAATTCCTTCCATAACAAGCATTCCAACCACAACGATTGTCCAGAAGATTAATTTGTCTCCATCCTTGCTTTTGATAACATATTTGGAAACCATATCTCCAATAATATATGGCCGAAAAGAACCAAGAACAGCAAGTGTTACAGTACATAAAACTGCAAAAAGAAACAAACTCTTGTAGGGTCTCGCGAACGAAACCAAGCGTTTAAAAATAAAAATATTTATGGTAGCCTTTTCTGACATGCGTGCAAATTTACCCAAATTTAGGGGTTGTTTCCCATCGAATAGGAAAGATTTACTATTAATTACAATTTTAACAATAGAATGTTTTTAAAAATGAATTACTTTTATGAAAAAGCTAAGAGTATGGTGCACGAGTTATCCAAAAGCAATTCGATTTTCGCTACCTTTTTGGGGGAAATTCGCGACAGTAACATTCAAAAAGATGCAATGCGTTTTCGTAAGAATATGGAACGGATTTCAGAAATACTTGGCTATGAGCTATCTAAGAAACTCGAATACATTTCCAAAACGGTAAAAACGCCACTTGGTGATGCAGAAATACACGTATTAAAAGAACAGCCGGTATTAGCGACAATTCTTCGTGCTGGACTTGCAATGCACAATGGATTGCTCAATTATTTCGATAGTTCGGAATGCGCATTTATTTCTGCGTACAGAAAACACACATCACTGGAAGAATTCGATATTCACGTAGAATATTTAGCTTCCCCAAAATTAGACAACCGCATCGTTATCTTGAGCGATCCAATGCTTGCAACTGGAAGTTCCCTTGTGACCGTTTACAAAGCGCTATTGAAACAAGGAAAACCTTCTAAAATAATTATTGTTGCCGCAATAGCAACGCCAGATGCACTTGAATATATTCAGCGACATTTACCTGAAAATACAGATTTTTGGGTTGGCGCAATTGACAAAGAATTAACTGCACAATCTTACATTGTTCCTGGATTAGGAGATGCTGGGGATTTGGCTTTTGGAGAAAAATACTAAAACGCAACTAAATGCTCTGGGGAAAATATATTGGCTTTTTCGGCTTTTCGATGATAAAATTTTTGTTCACGCCATTTGGTGGTCCAAAAGCAGGCTTTTCATTCGTTGAAACATATGTGGTTTGTGTGGCGGGAGCTTTAATTAGTGCTGCTATTTTCTTTTTTTCAAGTGAGTACTTTCTTAAAAAAGCGCATAAAAAGAGAACGGAATTAATTCGTAAATCAATCGAAACAGGAATTCCGCTTAAACCGAAGAAAAAGTTTACAAAAACAAATAAACTAATTGTACGAATAAAACATAAACTAGGAATTATTGGTGTAGCTTTCTATGCACCTTTATTTTTAAGTATTCCTATTGGAACAATTATAACTGCCAAATTTTATGGTAAAGAGAAACGTACTTTTCCGTTGATTGTTTTAGGAATAGTTATTAACGGTTTTATCACAACTGGTTCTGCATATATTATTGCTGATTTTTTCAAATGACAAACAAACATCTTTTTTTCGATCTCGATCGCACACTTTGGGATTTTGAGAAAAATTCTGAAATTGCTCTGAATAAACTTTTTTATTCACTTGATTTGGATGCATTAGTTTCTGATTTTGAAACATTTCATTCCATTTACAAAGAAAAAAATGCCGCA
>CAIYXD010000278.1 GCA_903930085.1 uncultured Flavobacteriia bacterium | reverse complement strand
TTATCTTTAGAGTATTCTCCCCAAGGCAAATCCAAAATAAGATCGAGATAATTAAGTTGCACATTATATTCTGCGCCTTGCGGATTCATGCGTTGTAATTTGTCCAGCTCTTTGTAGAAGAGTTTTGAAACCCGCTCGTCCCACTTTTTCAGCGCTGCGCGATCGCTTAAATCGTGCACATCTTGTTCTTGTGGATTGTCGCCCAATTCGTCCTGGATTGTGCGCATTTGCTGCTGTAAAAAGTACTCACGCTGCTGACGATCCATATCCTTTCGTACTTTGGATTGAATTTCGTTGCGCATTTCCAACATTTGTATTTCAAGGTTCAAATGCTCCAAAACCATTATTACACGCTTTTCCATGTCTAATTCCTCCAGCATTTCCTGCTTTTTGGAAACATCTGCGTTCATATTGGAGGAAATAAAATTCACTAAAAATGTTGGACTGTCAATATTGCCGATTGCAAAAGATGCTTCAGATGGAATATTCGGACTATCTCGTATAATTTGTAGAGCAAGATCTTTGATGGTTTTAATCATCACGTCCATTTCTTTACTCTTTTTATCAAACGGCTTTTCTTTCAGTAATTTAACTTTAGCACGCATGTATGGTTCCGTTTGGTTCGGTTGAACAAGTTCAAATCGTCTCTTTCCTTGAATAATAACAGTTGAACTACCATCTGGCATTTTCAATAAACGAACAATTTGGGCAACCGTGCCAATTTGATGAAGATCAGAGAATTCAGGTGATTCCTCCTCTTGATTTTTCTGAGAAACAACACCAATTATTTTATTTCCTTTATTCGCTTCTTGAATTAATCTAATGGATTTATCGCGACCAACAGTTATTGGAATTACAACTCCAGGAAATAACACATTATTGCGCAAAGGCAGAATTGGCAAATCTTCCGGGAATTTTTGCTTGTTCATGCTTTCCTCTTCCTCTGCAGTAATCAACGGAATAAACTCAGCATCACTTTCAGAACCTGCGGTTAAATCAAAAAAATCAATATCGTGTATATCACCCATTTTTGTTGTATTCTATTCAAAATTATTATTTACCTATTCGGTATTGGAAAAACGTATATTTTTTTTAAGTCAAAGTGGCAGTAAAAACAAACACGCTATGTATTGTTTCTAGATTACATGCGTTTTCCAAAGACAAGTTCAGCAATGTCAAATGGTATGCCATCCAAAATAAACTGAAATTTTGTCTTATTTATTCTCAGATAGAAAGGTAAGAATTTCAATTTCAGAAGTTGAAAGTTGCAAACCGCGGCGACCCATCATATTATTTGCATATTCGATTGCCTTTTCAAATCTAAAAGGAACCATTTCCTCCGCTCCGCCCCAGCAGAAAGAAGGAATGTATTTTGGAGGAAATCCAGCACCATAAATATTTGAAGAAACACCAATTACTGTCGCTGTATTGAACATCGTATTGATGCCACATTTCGAATGATCCCCCATGAAAAGCCCCATAAACTGCTCTTTTGTAGCGATTTCCTTTTTTTCTTCGTAAGAATACGTTGAGATATTTCCGTAGTTATTTTTCAAATTGGAAGCATTGGTATCTGCTCCAAGATTGCACCATTCTCCGATACTTGAATTCCCTAGAAATCCATCGTGCCCTTTGTTAGAATACGCTTGAAAAACAACATTATTTACTTCTCCTCCAACTTTACAATGCGGTCCTAAGGTGGTTGCGCCATAAACTTTTGCGCCCATTTTCAAAGCGCTAAATTCGCACATTGCCAAAGGTCCCCGAACGATGGATCCTTCCATGATTTCTGCATTTTCACCGACATAAATAGGTCCGTTGGATGTGTTTAAAATCGCAGCTTCGACACGTGCTCCTTTTTCCAGAAAGATTAAATTAGGATTCCCGATAACGATGTTTGAAGAAGATGATTTTTCTGAAATCCGTCCAGCTGTAGACAAATAAAAATCACTTAAAATTGCAGCTTCATTCTTATTGAAAACATCCCAGCGTTCTTCCAATATCACGGGGGTTTCGCCTACATATTCTACTTTAATTGATCCAGATCCTTTTTTTGCCAACCAATGTTCACCCATCCATAATTGCTCATCCGCAGAAAGATTTTGAACAGCAACTAGAATTTGATCGTTTGGCAGAAGCGCCGCATTTACAACGATATCCGCATGTTCTGTGGACGGAAATTTTCCAGAGAGGTACTTTTCCGTGTTGTAAAAAATTTCAGCTTCAGGAAACCCAATTTTCCAACGTTCTTCATTGGTAAATAAACCAAGGCGAATATTTCCAACTGGTCGCGTAAGTGTTAAAGGTGCAAATCGCGTATGTAAGCCATTATCATCGAGAAGTATTTTCATACGTTTATTCTTTTACCAATTTAAATTTAGGTTGTATTTTTATTCTTGGAT
>CAIYXD010000277.1 GCA_903930085.1 uncultured Flavobacteriia bacterium | reverse complement strand
GCAATAATCCAATCGGAAAACATGGTGGTCAACTTATTTCCTGTTCCATTTATCATTGAAGAAGTTGTTTCTTCTTCCTGCGAATCTATGAACGATGGTTCAATACTATTGGATTTATTGTCGAATGACCAACAAATTGATTCCGTGATTTGGCAGCATGGTGACAATGGCTTATCGATCTCAAACATGCAATCCGGCTGGTATTACTACACCTGCTATACGTCGATAGGTTGCCAAATTTCAGATTCCGCGGAAATTTTCCCGACTTATTCTTTCGAAGTGATTTATTCAACGACACCACAAACGCTTCAAAACATGGGAAGTATTTCCTTTAATGTATTTGGCGGAGCAATGCCTTTTCAATATTCACTAAATGGTTTGACGATTAGTCCTGTAGCGCAAAACAACCTGCTTGCGGGAGAATATGTTCTAGCAATTATAGACGGAAATGGCTGCGTAGATTCAACATGGATTACAATTGAGGATCAAACGGATCTTGGCGTTGGACATCAGGAACAAGCTACTGCTGCTTCGTGCACGTATGCCAATGATTTGCTCACCATTTTCCACGCCAAAGAAGTTGAAAATCTACAAATCCGAACGGTTATCGGACAAACCATTTTGGAAGGAAACCAAGATTTCATTCAACAGGATTCTAATTGGATTATGCCAATTCACTTGTCTTCCGGAGTATATATATTGACTTTCACAGAATCGGATATCCTTGTGAGCAGAAGGTTTACGGTGTATTGATTCTCAGCAAACTTTTTAAAGGGAGATATTTTATTAAAAGATAGGCGGAATTAAACTTCAACAAACTTTAAATAGAATCCATCGCCAGCTCAAAATCTAAAGTGAGTATTAGCATTAACCCTTTTACAGAGGAAACTTTATGTATGGTATAAGATTTTATTTAAAAATATTGAAATAAAGCCAAGCCATTGATTAACAATAATTTGGCTATTCTAATAATGCCCCTGAAAGATTACAGAACCATGCGAATTACTCTTAACAAGCATAAAACACCGAACAGCTATCCCAGTTCTCGGTTTTTGATTCGCCAGTATTTTTCAAAATTTATTTTGAATACGCTGTAAAATGAAAAACCCCGACTTTTACAAGTCGGGGTTCATTTTGTGACCCCGAAAGGATTCGAACCTTTGACCTTCGCCTTAGAAGGGCGTTGCTCTATCCAGCTGAGCTACGGGGCCATTTTCAATAAAATAGCATTTTTCAATGTTACCAATTGTTTTCACTTTGTGAAATAAAAAAAGGGGGATGATTGCTCATCCCCCTAGTCGGGGCGGCAGGATTCGAACCTGCGACCTCCTGGTCCCAAACCAGGCGCGATGACCGGACTACGCTACGCCCCGAGCTTATCATCTTTTTTTTATTTCAACATTTCTGAATCGTATTCCAGAAAGCGAGTGCAAAAGTAATCAAATTATTATCATTTGCAAGTCTATTCGTAATAAAAGAATTGCAGAAAAAAATATTCTCATCCCTTCTTCCTTCATTACATTGCGGAGAGAGCGGGATTATCTCAACTTTCTTTCGTCAGTTTTCGATGGACTTGCGTCTCGAACCTTTTTCTGGTTCTCATCCCTTCTTCCTTCATTACATTGCGGAGAGAG
>CAIYXD010000276.1 GCA_903930085.1 uncultured Flavobacteriia bacterium | reverse complement strand
TAGCTGGAATTGTAGTTGTAATGTTTACCGTTTTAGTACCAAGTCCAGAAGGGATATATGGCGTTGCGATAGACAAAGTATCAACTAACGTTGAATTGATAGAAATTGCAGCGCCAGTTTGGTTATAACCACCAGTTGCTGCAGCGTTCAATGCAACACTTGCTTGATTCAAAGCACCATTATTTAGAACAAGAGCACCAAATGTTAAACCTGGAAAACTAGATTGAGAAGCAGAAATATTGTAATAATCCAATCCTTGCGTAGTTGCTATATCTGTAGCTTGAAACCAGTTTGAAATTTTAATATCGTTATCCCAAGCTTCAACAATTCTAACATCGTCAATACCCCAGAACCAATCCCATGCTCCAACGTAATGGAAACGGATACGAACTTGGTTTGACCAAACACCAGCTCCAATTGTTGGCGTGATGTTTACTGTTTCTTCTTCCCCATCCGCGCAGTTTGTGTTAACTGGAACTTCCGCAACAGGGTTCACTTCAAAAATAGACCAAGTTAAACCTCCATCATTGGAAACTTCAACATAATTTTTGTCGTAATAGTGACGGTAATATTCTGCGAATGTCAAGTATACAGAAGCATTTCCTGATGCAGATAAATCGATATCTCCTTGAAATTCAAAATAGGCATCTTGAATACCTGTTCCACCAGCGCCATCGGAATTGATGAATGCAAAATTTCCAGTTGCATTGGAAAACGTTGCAGGCCATTGGTATGCAGCTTGCTGGCCTGTAATTCCAGTTGGAATTGCTGTTATTATTTCCCAGTTTGCTGAACCAGCATGTGTTGTACCCGTAGTTGCAGCCCATTCTCCAATAGCATCGAATTGATTATCCCAAAGAATATCGCCTTCCGCTTTTAGAACATCAGAATTTGAAGCTTTCTTAGCTACAGGTCTGATTTCATTTCTTTCATTTTTTGCAGAAACGCTAGTTTGGATTTGGGCATTCAATGCCATCCCACCAATCAAAGTTCCTGCTAGTAAGTAAAACTTTTTCATCTAATCTGTTTTTAATGTTTTTAATAATTTAATGTAAAGATAAAAAACAAAGTTTTGAAAACAAGTGCATTTACTTTTTATAGGTTATTAAGACCTCTAGCGTTTGCGATAAGCGTGAAATTTCAATGCGAAAAACGTTTAATTATTTCTAAAAAAAGGAAACTGACCAACATTTGAGAACACTAGTTTAGTGAGGAATACACTTAAAAGAGCCTGAAAGCGTACACCAATATTTTCAGACGTGAAAATTAAATACAAATGCTATATTTGAAACCTTAAAAAGGTTATTTCAGCTAAATCACTAGCGAATCTTGTGTTTACATAGAATCTCCGCTAATCATTTTTGTTAAATTTCCTTAGAAACAATTGAAAGTGCATTTAATTTTAATTAAACGAAAGAATCAAATTCTATGGCATTTAATGGAAAAGAAGGGGAAGAAATCTCATTGGCAACAGCCTCAAGCTGGACAGAAAATTACAGAAATCAAATGGTAAATGGAGATTTAAAAGGGCATTTTTTTGGTAAGGAACATTTTATTACTATTTTGGAACAAACAGATTGCGTGGGCATCCGAATATACAATGGAAGTGATGGCGACGGAAAACCAGTTTTAATTATGGTTGGAGCGAAAGCCAATGAAGATGATCATGTTGATGGAATTATAGTGGATAAAGCCGTTCCTTGTCCTAATAATTGCGGGAGAGCAAATGATTTAAACAGTTAATGAACGATTATTCGCATGGGCCGATTTATAATGGGCTGATATATTTAACATATCTAATTACACTTCTCCCATTAATTTTACTCTTAGTGGTTAGAAACAACACTACAGCCCCAAAAAATCTGCGCCGAGCCCTATTATTATTATGCGTAATCTCTATTTTTTCTGATCTAATTGGTGTTATTGCTGGTCCAATCTTCAAAAATAACAATCCTATTTACCATGTATATGACATATTATCAGGAGCAGTTATTTTGCATATTTACAAATTAAACTTCACCAATGAAAAGACAAAAAAAATAATTATTTTACTTCTTTTTGTATATGTTACTTTTTCTATTTTTCTTTTCTTTTACAAGGACGGATATAAATTTGATAATACCAAATCATTAATTAGTTTAAAAATTATTGTAATCCTATTATCCATATATTATTTTCTAACGTTGTTTTACGAATTGAAAATAAGGAGTTTGAAGAGCTATTACTTTTTTTGGATAAACGCAGCATTTTTATTCTATTCTAGCACTACTTTTTATGTTTTTCTTTTTGAGGATTTTATGATGCTTGTTACAAATGAAATCTATCTATGGCCAATTCATTTAATCGCTACCATAATTTTTAATCTACTATTATCCAAAGGAATATGGACAATGAAAAAATTATCCTAATCGGAATAATTACAGGAAGTATTTTAACTTTTTTCTTGATTATGGTCATCATTTTATTTGTAATGGTGTATCAGCGTAAAATTGTAGATCGGGAAAATGTATACCAATTGTCCTTGAAAAAAAAGGAAGTGCAATTACTTCAATCTGTAATAAACACGCAGGAATCAGAACGCCAAAAAATTGCAATGAACCTCCATGATACTGTCAATCCTCATCTCACAGCGTTGAAGTTAACCATTACAAAACATGAATTTGATTTGAAACGTTTAGGCGTTGAAATGAAAGACACTAATCTTGAGAAGAAACTTATCGATGAAATCTTAGAACATATCCATATAGTTACACGAGATTTATCCCCGCAAATCTTATATAGATATGGTTTAGGGAAAGCCTTGGGTTCGTTTGTTACCAGTATTGCTGAAGTTGAAACCTTCTTCACGGAAAAGAATCCCGAAAATTTCAAATTAAGCGATCAAATAGCGTTAAATGTCTATCGAATTGGTTTAGAATTGCTGCAAAATATTTTAAAACACGAAAATTCTACCAAAATAAATGTCGTGCTTTGCTATACTGAAACAGCTATCGTTTTAGAAATTTCACACAATGGAACTGGCATTTCCAATGAAAATTTTGAGCAATTAGCGCAGCAATCAACTGGAATTGGTTTGAACTCGCTTACATCTAGAACGGTATTTTTAAATGCAATTTTAGATTATCAAAATGATCCGGAATCGAAAATAACTTTAACGGTACCTTTGAATGGTGAAATAGAGGAATTGGAATAAATATTGAATCACTCACAAAAAAACCCGAAAATCAATAAAGACCTTCGGGTTTTAATTTACAGTGAAAGGTGGAAGCCAATTCACCGTCTTTTTAATAAAAAAAGTCCTTCAAATTTCTTTGAAGGACTGCGTACTCGAAGCGGGACTTGAACCCGCACGCCCATACAGGCACAGGATTTTAAGTCCGGCGTGTCTACCAATTCCACCATTCGAGCGGACTTTGATTAAATAATGTAAAAAAAATTTCACATTGAGCGGGAGACGAGATTCGAACTCGCGACCCCAACCTTGGCAAGGTTGTGCTCTACCAACTGAGCTACTCTCGCTTATATTATTTCAATTCCTTCTTTTCAGAAGAACTCACGACTCCAATCCGTCAGCCGACGTATTGTGCTCTACCAACTGAGCTACTCTCGCTTATTTCAATTTAAATCCCATTGTGGTGAGATTTAAAGTTTATTACTTTTCGGGAGCCTTTGCTTCCTACTGTAACGGGCGACAAATGTAAAAAGTATTTCCAAAAATACAATACAGTTGCAGCACTTTTTTTAAAGAAAATTTATCCGCCGGTAATTTTTTTAATTTCATTTAGCTTCATCAATGCTTCAACTGGCGTTAATGTATTGATATCTATCGCAACCAACTCTTCCCTAATCTGCTCTAATACAGGGTCGTTAAGCTGGAAGAAACTTAGCTGCATCGAGTCGGATGAAACTGCTTCTTTCACGCGTTCTTTCAGTTGCTTCTTGCCCGACATATTGTGTGACGACTCCAGTTCTTTCAGCATAAGTTCGGCTCGGGAAAGAACTTGTTGCGGCATTCCGGCCAATTTTGCCACATGAATCCCAAAAGAATGCTCACTTCCACCTGGAACTAATTTTCGCATGAACAGGATTTTAGCGCCAATTTCTTTCACTGAAACATTAAAGTTTTGAATCCGATCAAATTTATTTGTCATTTCATTCAACTCGTGGTAATGCGTTGCAAATAGCGTCTTTGCTCTTGCTCTTGGGTTTTCGTGCAAGTATTCAGCAATAGCCCAAGCAATGGAAATTCCATCATACGTGCTTGTTCCGCGACCAATTTCATCCAATAAAATTAAACTTCTGTCGGAAAGATTATTCAAAATACTTGCCGTTTCATTCATTTCAACCATGAAAGTGGATTCTCCAGAAGATATATTATCCGATGCTCCAACGCGTGTAAAAACTTTATCTACCAATCCGATTTCTGCTTTGGAAGCCGGAACGAACGAACCAATTTGAGCCATCAAACAAATTAATGCCGTTTGCCGTAAAATCGCACTTTTACCGCTCATGTTTGGTCCCGTAATCATAATAATCTGCTGCGTATCGTTGTCTAGAAAAACATCGTTTGCGATATATTCTTCCCCAATTTTTAGCTGCTTTTCTATAACTGGATGCCTACCCTGCTCTATTTTAATTATATGGCTTGTATTAATCTCGGGCAGAAAGTAGTTGTTTTCGATCGCAACAGTTGCAAACGAAAGCAAACAATCCAATTGGGCGATCAGCCTGGCATTTAGCTGAATCGGCTGAATATAATCTGCCATTGTAAACACCAAATCTTGAAACATTTTCGATTCTATCGCATGAATTTTTTCTTCTGCACCTAATATTTTAGATTCGTATTCCTTTAGTTCTTCTGTGATATATCGCTCTGCACTGACCAATGTCTGCTTGCGGATCCACTGCGGTGGAACCTTATCTTTATGGGTGTTACGCACTTCTAGATAATATCCAAAAACGTTGTTGAACGAAATTTTCAAACTTGGAATTCCAGAAATTTCTGATTCGCGTTTTTGCATCTCCTCCAGGTATTGCTTACCATTCAAGGAAATTTCCCGCAATTCGTCCAATTCAGTGCTGCATCCTTCCCGAATTACAAACCCTTTACCAATTTGCACCGCTGGCTCTTCTACCAAGGTAGATTGAATTACCTGAATTAATTTTTCACACGGATTAAGTTTATGTGTAATCGCATGCAGGGAAGCGCTCTTCGTTTCTGCAATCCGCGTTTTAATCGGATCCATCTGGAGCAACGTTCGTTTTAACTGAATCACTTCTCTTGGATTCACTTTTCCGACTGCAACTTTTGAAATTAACCGTTCAATATCGCCAATAGCTTTTAGGCGTTCTCCAAGTTCATCCGCAACATCGGTACTTTCTTTTAAATAAGAAACTGCTTGTAAACGCGCATTGATGTGTTTTTCATCCTTCAGCGGAAGCACAATCCATCTTTTCATCATACGTCCGCCCATCGGGGTTTTTGTATGGTCTAAAACATCTGAAAGCGTTGTTGCATTTTCATGCGGAGAACTAATTAATTCTAAATTACGTACCGTAAATCGATCGAGCCAGACATAGCGTTCTTCTTCAATGCGAGAAATTGCTGTGATATGCCCTAATCGACTGTGCTGATTTTCCGATAAATAAAATAAAATTGCACCCGCTGCAATCACGCCATTATCCAAGTTTTCGATTCCAAATCCTTTCAAGGAATTCGTTTCAAAATGCTTGTTTAAGGATTCGTTGGCAAAATCTATTGCGAAAACCCAATCTTCCAAACGGAACGAATGGAATTTATCCCCACAAAATTGATTGTACTCGCTAGATTTATTTTTTGCATAGACAATTTCACTTGGTTCAAAACCCTGCAATAATTTGTCGATGTATTCCATGTTTCCTTGTGCAACAAGAAATTCACCGGTAGAAACATCCAAAAAGGAGATTCCGTGTTCCGATTTACCAAAATTAATTGCACACAAGAAATTATTTTTATTTTGATCCAAAACTTGATCATTGAACGAAACGCCTGGAGTTACTAATTCCGTTACGCCACGTTTCACTATGGTTTTGGTCATTTTAGGATCTTCTAATTGATCGCAGATTGCAACACGTTGTCCTGCGCGCACCAATTTTGGCAAATACGTGTCGATAGAATGGTGTGGAAATCCTGCCAGTTCAATTTCCGAGGAAGATCCTGCTCCTCGCTTTGTCAGGGTTATCCCGAGAATTTTGGATGTTAATATCGCATCTGCACCAAATGTTTCGTAAAAATCGCCAACACGAAACAGCAGTAAAGCTTGTGGATGTCTTGCTTTAATTTGATTGTACTGCTTCATCAAAGGCGTTTCACTCGCACTTTTTTCTACTTTTCCTTTCGCCAAGTCTACTGATTTTGTGAATTTGTTGTGTAAATTTAACGCCAAGTAGCGAGTAGACAAAACTTCAGGGCTGCATCTTTTCAACAATATGAATAAAAAATTAAAATTATGGGAGTTGGAGCGTGTTTCAGAAGAAGCATTCAAACAGCAAAAAAAATTCCCTGTAACGGTTATTTTGAACGATATTAGAAGTTTAAATAACATTGGATCTTTTTTTCGAACGGCAGATGCATTCAATGTTGAAAAAATTTATCTGTGCGGTATCACGGCAAATCCGCCACACAGAGACATTCAGAAAACTGCACTTGGCGCAACGGAAACGGTTGTTTGGGAATACCGACAATCTATTTCGGATTTGGTAAAGGAAATGAAAAACG
Organism: uncultured Flavobacteriia bacterium; assembly: GCA_903930085.1. Lineage (GTDB taxonomy): Bacteria > Bacteroidota > Bacteroidia > Flavobacteriales_D > Crocinitomicaceae > M0103. The sequence continues at coordinate 2,491 of CAIYXD010000276.1, read as the reverse complement.
ACGGAATGACTATCTGTAGCATTGAGCAAACGGAGAAAACGACATTTCTGCAGGATGTTCCTAATTTAAAGGAAGAGAAATTCGCTTTAATTTTTGGAAACGAAGTAAATGGTGTGGATCAAGATGTGATCGATCTTTCTGACTACATTTTAGAAATACCTCAATTTGGAACAAAACACAGTCTAAATGTCTCCGTATGCGCAGGCGTTGTGCTTTGGGAATTCGCCAAAAAATACATTTAACAGGGATGCCTAATTAAAAAACACTTTTCAAGCAGCAAAAGAACAATTCATTTTTTGCATTGTTAGGTAAGTATTCACTAAATTTGCAGCGTTTTACATATACGAAAAATGATTCAAACAGATATACTAATTATCGGTGCGGGGCCAGTAGGACTTTTCACCGTTTTCGAAGCAGGATTACTAAAACTAAAATGCCATCTAATCGATTCGCTCCCGCAACCTGGAGGACAATGTTCAGAGATTTATCCTAAAAAACCAATTTACGATATCCCAGGATTCCCAAGTGTTTTGGCAGGAGAATTAATTGATAATTTGATGGAACAAGCTGCTCCGTTCAAACCAGGATTTACACTTGGTGAAGCTGCAATGACTATTGACAAAACGGCTGACAATACTTTTATTGTAACAACCGTAAAAGGAACGAAACACGAAGCTCCAATTGTAATGATTGCAGGTGGTCTAGGCGTTTTTGAGCCAAGAAAACCACCAATTGAAAATTTAGAAATTTTTGAAGACAAAGGAGTTGAATACATCATTAAAGATCCAGAATTTTACCATGGAAAACGCGTGGTGATTGCTGGCGGAGGAGATTCCGCATTGGATTGGTCAATTTTTCTTTCCGAAAAAAATATTGCAAAAGAAGTAGTTTTAGTGCACCGAAGCAGTTCTTTCCGCGGACATTTAGATTCCGTGCAGAAAGTAATTGATTTTGCTGGTTCTGGGAAAATAAAATTAATAACGGAGGCGGAAGTAACGGGAATTAATGGCGACGGGAATCTTACAAATGTTGTGGTAACCCACCAAAAAGATGGGGAAATCATCGTCGAAACAGATCATTTCATTCCATTATTTGGTTTGAAACCAAGTTTAGGACCAATTGCAGATTGGGGATTTGAAATAGAGAAAAATGCAATAAAAGTAAATACCTTGGATTATTCCACAAATATTCCGGGAATCTATGCCATTGGCGATGTAAATACTTATGAAAACAAGTTGAAGCTTATTTTGTGTGGTTTTCACGAAGGAACAATGGCGGTGCAATCGGCATTTGCGAGAATCCACCCAGATAAAAAGAACATTTTAAAATATACGACGGTAAATGGAGTAACAGGATTTTAATCCACCTGCATTTATTTTCTCTTCATATTTCGACGGATGAAAACAGTAAACGTTCAGGAATTAAAGCAACTAATTGATGAAAAGCAAGATTTTCAATTAATTGATGTGCGCGAACCGTTTGAGAATGACCTGTGCTCTTTGAATGGGGTTTTAATTCCAATGGCAGAAATATTGGCTCGCCTAGATGAAATCAACACGGATAAAAAAGTCATTATACATTGCCGTTCTGGTATGCGCAGTGCGAATGTTATTAGTTATTTAGAGCAAAATCACGGTTATTCGAATTTATTCAATTTAACCGGTGGAATTCTTGCTTGGTCAGCAGAAATTGATCCATCGATGCCATCCTATTAAATTTTTAAGTGTGAATCGCAAAAACATAAATGCTGTTGTTATTCTGGGAATTATCTCACTAGCCAGTATTTTAGTGGTTCAAATGGTTTGGATGCGCAAGACACTAGTGATGCAGCAAACCAATATTGCGATTCAAGAAAAAGAAGACAGTTTAAATTTGCAGCATTTTTCAGAACAAGTGCACATTTCGCTCCGCAACGTTTTAGAAGAAATTTCCACTCAAAAGGCAGATAGTTCCGACTTATACGGCGCTGTAAAACAGGTTAGAACCAACTATTTCACCGTTGATATCAACGAAGAACTTCATCCGTATTATTTAGAAACCTTGTTGAAGCGCGAATTCTACAACCAGGATATTCGGCAGGATTTTCAGTATGGCATCTACGATTGTTTCACGGATTCCATTGTATTCGGGAATTTTATAAAATACACGGTGGATTCACTTTATGCGCCAGTTTCAGATACATTAGTTGGTATAACCTCCGAAAAATTGAGTTGGAAAAAAGATGGACATTACTTCACTGTTTACTTTCCAAATACCATTTCAAAATCAGCCGAAGCCTCTACAGAACTGATGTCGCCATGGATCTATGTGTTAATAATTATCGTTTTGGTTCTTGTGTTTTTTGGGTATTCCATAAATGTCATACTACGGCAAAAAAGGCTTTCAGAAATAAAAACAGACTTCATCAACAATATGACGCATGAATTGAAAACGCCAATTTCCACAATAGGACTTTCAAGTGAAATGCTGTTGCGCAGTGACTTATCGAACG
>CAIYXD010000275.1 GCA_903930085.1 uncultured Flavobacteriia bacterium | reverse complement strand
TATGTTTTCGGGCAATCTCAATCTGCATGGCCAATTTCAGCAGGCTGTTACGGTAATCCTAATTCTGGCCAATTTATTCGAAAATATTCTCCGAATCTGTTAACCATAAATTGGACTACTATGATTGGCGGTGGAACTGGAAATGTGGAGATTTCTCCAACCGCTTTTTTAGTTTCCGATTGCTACGATATTTATTTATCCGGATGGGGCGGTAGTGTTAACCAATCGGGGCAAGCAACGCAAAGCTCAAGTAACGGATTTCCAACTACCTTCGATGCTTTTCAAACCACAACAAATGGTTCTAATTTTTACATTGCGGTATTGGATCAGGATGCTTCTTTGCTAAAATACGCTACGTATATGGGCGGATCAACAAGTAGTTATAACCATGTGGATGGCGGAACGAGTCGGTTTGATAAATCCGGTAGAATCTACCATGCAGTTTGTGGCGCTTGCGGTGGTAGCGATTTTGGTTTTACGAGCACTCCTGGCGTTTGGTCGCCAACGAATAATAGTACTAATTGTAACTTAGCCGTTTTTAAATTTGAGTTGAATTCTATTGAAGCTATCGTTTCTGAACCGCAAACTATCGTTTGTATGCCAGCTCCTGTTATTTTTGATAATAATAGTTCCAATGGTAATTCTTTCTTGTGGAATTTTGGCGACGGCACTTTTTCAACCGCGATTAATCCTTCCCATTTTTATACAGCGCCCGGTGATTACACGGTTACGTTGGTAGTAGCGGATTCCAATGGGTGTTTTTCCCCCGATTCTGTAAATTTCGTAGTCAATATTGGCGATTTTCAGGGCGGCGTAACGCTTCCAGCCAATTCAATATGTCCAGGCGAAACGGCTCAATTAGAAGCTTTTGGTGGTGCTAATTACAGTTGGAGTCCCGCGAATGTGTTGGACGATCCAACAAGTCCAACACCAATTGCAACGGTTTTGGAAACTACAACTTTCACTGTCATTGTAAGCGATAGTTGCGGAGCAGATACACTTTCGTTAACCTTGGTTGTTTTTCAATCCAATTCCTCTATATCGAATGATACTTCCATTTGTGTTGGCAATTCTGTACAACTCCAGGCTAGTGGGGGAGGAACCTATCTTTGGTCGCCACCAACTTTTTTGGATAATGTTTCTATTTCCAATCCAATTTCCACTCCAGCAAATACAATTTCCTATTTCGTAGAAGTTATCACTGCTAATGGTTGTATCGAGCAAGATACTGTTACAATCTCTGTGTTTTTTGATCCGCCGGTTCCTCAAGTACCTGCAAATCCAACCATGTGTGTTGGTGATTCCTTGGAACTTATTGTTTCCGGAGCAGAAACGTATGTATGGTCGCCTAATTACCAAATTAACACCTTGATTGGTTCTTCTGTAACGGTTTCCCCAGCCGATGATTTCACTTATTATTGTGATTTTACGAATGCGTGCGGTACCTTACGCGACTCTGTAATGGTAATAGTTGTTTCGGCTACAATTCTAGCGGGAAATGATACAATTGTATGCCCTGGAGAATCGGTTCCGCTGTGGGCAAGTGGTGGCGTTTCCTACAGTTGGTTTCCATACCAATCTTTGAATAATGCTTCTGCTTCGCAAGTTATAGCAACACCAGGATTACCAACAAATTATGCTGTTATTGGAACAGATCAAAATGGTTGCGTTGATACGGCTAATGTCTTTGTTGACTTATTTCCATTGCCGTTTATTCAAACGTCGCCAGATGTTTATGCCTTATTTGGTGATGTGATTCAATTATCCGCTACGAGTTCTACCCCAGGACCATATAATTGGTCTCCTGCTGAATATGTGAGTTGTGTGAACTGCAGCAGTCCAACGGTTCAACCGGATGTAAATATGGATTTTACGGTAAGTTATACCGATATTAATGGATGCGTTGCATCGGATATTGTATCCATTTATTATACGCCACTTCTTTTTATCCCAAATACGTTTACACCAAATGGGGATGAACGCAACCAAGGTTTTAGAATTTCAGCTAGCAATATTCGTTCTTTTGAATTACGGTTGTTTGATCGTTGGGGAGAATTAATCTATACGATGGACGATCTGAAGGATTATTGGGATGGTTCCTATAACGGATATTCGTGCCAAGACGGAACGTATGTTTGGACAATTAAATACTATGATTTTTTAGGGAAATCCTATGCGTTAAATGGGCATGTGAATCTTATTCGCTAGTGTACACCAAAAACTTTACTATCAAATACTACTGCGCTTTTGAAAAAAATAAAATTCACTTTAACGATATCTTGGATCATCCTTACTAGAATGTATGATGCTTATTCCACGAACCAATTAACACCAGATTTAAGCAAGGAGAGCAATCCACTTGTTAGCGTTTTAGGAATGACTTGGGCGCCGTTATTAATTGTTCTCGGTTTATTGACCGTATATGTTGTTTATGCTTTTTACTTAAGTACTTTTAAACCTACACGTCTTTTTCCAATTCAAAAAGGATATACTTTTAAGGAATTCGTAACATTTACGTATTTGGGTCAAACCGATAGCTGGATGGCTTTAGTGTATAAGTTCCCAAAAGATTTGAACCGTTTGAACAACTGGATGGGAATTGTATTAACGAAAGGTCTTGTTTTCGCTGGAGGAGTTTCTACAATGATGTGGCTATTCATTAACTACACGGATTTCTATAAAAATATGCATAGCGCTCAACTCGTTTATAGCATATTAATCATCGGTTTCTTAGCCATCATCTATTTTTGGAATAAGAAAATGTATGCTAACTATTTGTCCGAAACGAATTAGTAATCGGCATTCAATTTTTGAGTTAATCCTTAAGAGTTCATTTAATTTCTGAACAATTAAGCACTAATTTCCTAGGGTCATATTTGTATACGAAGTAAATAGTGGCCGAAGCCTATAGATTAACTTCCTCTTTTGGTATGAATTCTCTGTTTATTCGTTTTTTGCTATGCAACCTTTTCTACAAGACTGTAATTTCCTTTTACGGTAAAAGATCTTCTTGATTTTAAATAAACCGTGGATCAACCTCCATAACATGGCCACAATTGTTACACGTTCGATGTGCTTCGGAACTGTAGAATTCTCTAAAACGCGGTAGAAAATCATTTTCTATATTGGATAAGGGAAAACGGTATTCATGCAGTTTCGTATTACACGTTTCACAAAACCACATTAAACCATCCACAAGATCTGTTCCTATCCGTACTTTCTCTATTACCAAGCCAACGGTATTAGCACCACGAATTGGAGAATGTGGTGTGTTTCCTGGAAGTAAGAAAATCTCTCCTTCTTTGATCACGATATCCTTCGCTTTACCGTCTTCTTGAATACGAACCGTAATGTCGCCCTCAATCTGGTAGAAAAGCTCTTCACTCTCGTTGAAATGGTAGTCTTTTCTAGCGTTTGGACCGCCAACTACCATCACAATAAAATCTCCAGCTTCGACATATAAATTTTTATTTCCTACTGGTGGTTTTAGTAACTCGCGGTTAGCATCAATCCACTTTTGAAGGTTAAAGGGAGCCATCATATTTTCTCATTTTGTGTAAATATAAAAAGTCTTTTAGGATTATTGGATTAGTTTGTGGTATAAATTTTAGGTTGAACCGCTATTAGCAAGAATCCTTTTTTA
>CAIYXD010000274.1 GCA_903930085.1 uncultured Flavobacteriia bacterium | reverse complement strand
TAATGGTGCTGTTATGCCGTGAATCGTTTCCCAAACGGTGTATAAAAAGTATTCGCTGCTCTTATATTCATTTGATAATGCTGAACCTGTAAAATGACCTTCCAACATTAAAAGTATAGCAATGGACCTCGCCATATCTATAAATTTTAATCTTGGTTTTTTATCGGACTCAGATCCAATTGTTTCGCTCATTTTGAATGTAATTTTAGCAAAGATACGAATACCGCGCGAGTTCCTCACAGGCTATTAAAGCCTCAAGTCAATTTATTGCAAAATGCATTTAGGCGATTTTGTTGGATTTATCTAGAAATGGAAAAAGAATGTGTACTATTTTTTTGTAAAACTTTGTCAAAGGTTCGAGGTAATAAACAAGCACCACGAATAAAGTTAGAAACAAAGCGGCACCAATTACTGCTTCGTATGGATTAAGCGGGTTGTGTTTCCAACTAAAAAAGGTTGAAATTCCAACATGTATAATGGCACCGTACAAAATTATCATATGGATAACAAAAATAGGGAGTGTGTTACGTCCAATTTTTAAAAATAGATTATCCCGAATGGTAATAATTTTCTCAAGTGTAGAAAGTAAACCAAGCACAATCAATACAACACCAAGATTCTCAAACAACCAGTTTCCTTTCGCTAAATTTTCGATGCTAAATCCAAAATTAGTATTAAAAAAGTGGAATAATCCATAAAGCATTTCTGTAGAATAAAAGGTAAAAATCATGCCTAATGAAATTAGAAAAATTGAAATATTCCATTTAAACTTATTCATCCATTGCGCGTGCAAAAGAACTCCAATTCCTGCTCCAAAAAAAGTGTATCCTAAATGCGGTGCTAAAGGAAACACAGATCTGTAGGACGGTGCACTAATCATGTTTTGTAAAAATTTAGGCCAACCAACAGGCCATGCTATTCGTGTGCCATCAACTTGTAATTCATTCAATGGTGCCCAAAACGAAAAAATTAGCATCGAAATAGCAAAATAGAAGAGCCAAAGTGGAATCACGCGAATTAACCGATATATTCCATAAACGATTAATAATGCAAGCATTCCAATCGCAATACATTGAAGAATATGAAAACCTTTTGGATTTAATACGTACCCCCAGAATAGTAATTCAGCAACTCTTCTGAAGCCTTTTTTAACGCGGTCATTTTTAAAATATGGTGCACTTTGTTTGGTGTACAATAAAAAAGTGAAAATTAAACCAGTCATTGTGAGGAACATCGGCGATGTATATCCTCTAACAATGTGCCAGCAATCGTACCAGAAAAAGTCAGGATTTACAAAGTGTGGATCTGGACTCCTAAAATTCAAGCCAAGCGTTTGATCGATAAAATGCCCTTCCAGCATCAGTAATATCGCAATGGAACGGGCAATGTCAATAAACATTAATCTTGGTCTCTTTGCCTGGATTGCTTTCATATTCAAAAACTTTTGGGGTTGCAAATATATTAATTCTATTTTTGAATCCGCATAACAAATTCATTGTCCCTCGCCATTCACCATTATTGTGATTGGCTCCGTGTAATTTTTAAAATAAATCTGAACGGGGAAGGAGAATAATCCTTTCGGTAAATTTTCGGTAAATTCTAACCCGATTGTAATGGATTTTCCTGCTGGAATCTGACTTGTGAATTTCACTTTCACACTTTCTTTCGGAGTCTCAATTCGTTCAATTTCAAGAACCGTATTGCTATTGTTTTTCAATTGAATTGACTTCGAAAATTGTTTGGCGTTTGGAATCTTTGCAAGATCGATGTAGCGCGGTGTAACTTCGGTAATAAAGAATAAACTGTCTCTGTCAAGATAGGTGACACTTTG
>CAIYXD010000273.1 GCA_903930085.1 uncultured Flavobacteriia bacterium | reverse complement strand
GATCATCCGAATGGCATAACCAGCGTATATGCGCATTGCTCAAAATTTAAAGGAGCCTTGGATTCTTTAGTTAAAAAAGCACAAGAAAAAGAGCAAAATTTTGAGATCGAAATCTATTTTACGCCGACGGATATTCCTGTTAAAAAAGGCGAGTTAATTGCCCTTTCCGGAAATTCAGGAAGCTCTACCGCCCCACATTTGCATTTCGAGTTGCGCGATACAAAAACGGAAATTGCGCTCAATCCATTGGTATATGGTTTCAATATTTCGGATCATGTTGCACCTGAAATAAAAGCGCTAAAAGTGTATAGTGTAACAGCAGAAGGTTATCAAATTCCAGGGAAATCTAAAATAGCACCCGTTTCAAAGGGTAAGTTTGGCTACTATATTGGTGGCGATCAACTGCTAATTCCTGCAGATTATTGCAGTGAAAAAGGCGGAGTTGGATTTGCATTTGAGGTTGTTGATCACGTGGATAATTCGCAAAATGCATGTGGTTTGTATGCCAGTACTTTGCGTACCGAAAAGGACACACTTTTTTCTCAAAAATTCGACAAGATTTCGTTCGATGAATCCCGCTTTGTGAATAGCCATAAGGATTACCAAGAATATTCCAAATCTAAAAGAAAATTTCACAAATCGTATAAAACCCAGCACAATCCATTAGAGATTTATAAAAGTGGAAAATCTGGCATATTCATTTTAAAACCGGAGGATAGTTTGCAGATAACCTATGCTGTAACAGATCCGAATGCTAACCAATCCGAACTAAAATTCAAGCTAAAAGTTGCGCCAGGAAAGCTTTCTTCAACGGTTAATTTATTCCCTTCGTGGAAATATCTTTTTCCGGATTCCACTTATGCATTTCAAGGAGAGAACGCTTTTTTTTCGGCACAAAAACATACTTTCTATGAACCAACGCTAAGAAATCTTTCCTTGAATGGAACGATAACCTTTGGAGATCCTACTGCGCCAATTCAAAATCCCATAACAGTAAAATTAAAATTACCAGTAAAATCAATAGTTCAAACATCTAAATACTTTATTCGTGTTGTGACGGCGGGTGGAAAAAAGCATTCACTCGTAACTAATTTAGAGCAAAATTGGGCAGTTGCAGAATCGAAGTTTTTGGGAACTTTTCAATTGGTTGTAGACACTATTTCACCAGTGGTAAAACCATTGAATTTTACCGGGACCGAAGCGTTAATTTTAAGAAATCGTTTAACTTGGAAAGTAAGCGAAAACGAAACGGAAATTAAGGAGTATGATGTGTTCATCGATGGTAAATGGGAACTTTTGGAATACGAAACCAAGGGAAATTATTTAATTTTTAATCCTCCCATACAACTTTCAGGAAAGCACAGTTTCCAACTTGTTGTGAAAGATAGTTGCGGCAATACTACTATTTGGTCGAAAGATCTGATTTTTCCATAAAAAAACGCGAAGGATATATTCCTCCGCGTTGTTGTTCTATAAAATGAATTTTTTAGTCTTCGTGCTCTTCCTCCGATTCGCCTGAAGATTGCGCTGCTTGACCAGTTCTAATTTCAGTGTGTCGAATTTCTCCACCAGTTGTTCCAGTTTGTTTTCCTAAAAACAAAACAATACCAGCGAAAAGAACTATAGCTAAGGATAGTATTTTTGAGAAGCTCTTTGCTTTCCAACTTGCCCAAATTCCAAACAGAGAAAGAGCTCCCAAGATATAACTAAAAATAGCGAAAACTTCTGCTTTCTCCTCGTGTTCGTGGATAAAACTCTCCGTTACGCCAGCAATATTTTCGGCGATTTCCTCTGCTCCTTCACCGGAATTCATACTTGGTAAAGTGGCTATCGCGCCAACTATAAAGAGGAAATAACCCATTCTTTTTACTAATTCAGAACGAAAAATTAAACCTCCAATTACAATCAACACTCCTGCGATAGGAAGGATAATCGGTAAATGATTAATTGCTAAATGAACATGTGCCTGATTCATACTTTTAAATTTTAAATTGATTAATACTAAACTTTTATTTCTACATTTTTATTACTAAAGATTTTGTTATTGCTTTTTTATCCCGCTAGGGAAAATCCTATCAGTTTACCAATTCCAAAGGTGACTGCGGCAGCGGCCAAACCAAAAAACACTTGTCTAAAACCAGAATACCAAACATTTTTGCCAGTAAATAAGGTAATTGCCGCTCCAATTAAAAACAAGCCAATGGAACTAAAAACAGAACTCAAAACTATTGCTTGGATTCCATCTGTAAACATAAATGGTAAGACCGGGATTACCGCTCCTATTCCGAACAAGAAAAACGACGAAAGTGCTGCTTCCATTGCTGAACCTTGTAATTCCTCAGAATTAATACCCAATTCTTCCTTGACTAAAACCTGGTGGGCTTGGATTTTATCTTTCATTAATTCTTCCACAATTTCAATTGCTTGTGCCTCTGGAATTCCCTTGGACATATAAATCAACTTCAATTCTTTTTTTTCGCCTTCTGGATTAGTTTCCAGTTCTTCCATCTCTAGTTCCATTTGATTTTCATAGAGTTCTTGTGAACTTTTCACAGAAATCCATTCCCCTAAAGCCATCGATAAAGCGCCGGCTAATAATCCAGCTGAACCAGCAAGTAGCACACCAGATTGGCCTTCCGTTGCCCCAGCAATTCCCATCACCAAACTGAAATTAGATACCAATCCATCATTTCCACCAAGAACGGCCGCTCGAATTGCATTCCCACCAACAGAGCGATGGCGTTTTTCAAAACGGGACAATTGGGTTCCATTTACCCTTTCTTCATTTTCTAAAATAGAACGTAGAATTTTAACGTGCGAATCTTCGTTTCCTGATAATTGAATCTTTCTATTTTCCTTTTGACGCATGACCGTATCGGACAAACTTTTTTCCGTATCCATCAGAGCGCCTAAAACATAATCGTAGCCAAATATTTTACCAATTCTATTCAGAGCTTTAGCACGCCAAGAAGGCTTAGAAATTTGATCAAAAGTCAAAGACATTTTTTTGGCAAATTCAACTGCATGGCTTTTTTCAATCTCCGACATTTGACTGAAAACGTTGGCAATAATCGGATCTTCTTCCTTTTCAGAAAGGATGGCATATAGATACCAAGCATCGACTTCTGTTTGAATGTGGCTTTTTTTCATGCTGCAACTTACGTATAAAATGGTAATTTAATTTCCGAAAAGTTTGGATGTTGATGCGCCGTGACAAGAGTTGCATGAACCAGAAGATAATTGAGAACTCATGTAATTCGTTGTTCCATTTGCACTTGTAATTGCGGCATACAATCCTGTATAGTCGATGGATTCCGTTGAGTGAAAATTCCCTTTTGAATCTATTTGAATAGAATATTTCAGTGTTCCTCCGCCATTTGCAGCGGTGTACAACTTAACTGTCCCTGCCGCTAAAGGAGAAGTTAAACTGCTATTGGAAACGCTGCCTGCGACTGTAAAACAGCCTTTGCCTTCGCCACCACTTTTATGGCAATTCATACAGTTCATTCCGAAATTATGGCTATCATTTCCACCGGCCACACTGATGTTCGTTTCGGTGCAATCTTTGTTTTTTTTACAACTTGGTGTTGCCAATAAAATTGTGCTTCCAATGAATGCAAAAAACAGAATTGTGTAAATTTTCATACTTCAAATTTTAAATAAATTAAACAATTATTCTTCTTCCGATTGCATCAACAAAGCTGATAGGATATCGTATGCTCCTTTAAGAACTATTGGACTTGTAAATGAAATATTTTCATCTTCAAATTCAAATGCTGATTTATGTTTTTCGTTTGCCAAAATTGTTACTGCTGCTGGATAAAAAATCGTTTTATCCTTTCCACCATTCTTACTGTAAAATACAACATTTTTACCATTTAATTCAACAATTGCTTCAGAAGGAACACAAAAAAGTGCGTTCGGATTGGTAAAAATACTTGCTTTAAAATAGGAGCCTGGAGCAATTTCTGAATTCTCCTTATCCAAATGGCAATGTACCTTTACCGTTCTATTTGCCCCAATTTCGCGACCAATTAAAAACACACTTGCGGTTAACTCTTCATTTCCATCGGTAAAATTCAATTTGACTTTCTGCCCAATTTTGAGTTGTTTCAAATCCTTTTCAAAAACGATTACTTCGGCATGCGCATGTTTGAGATCAATAATTTCCAACAAGTGATCGGTTGGTAAGGCATAAGAACCAACATTAACAGCAACTTTAGTAACAACACCATCAAATGGCGATGTAACAGAAATTGTACGTTGTAAATTCCCTGCATTCAATTGCTTTCTATTTACACCAGCCATGTCGAGTTTCGCACTCAAACCACTTCGTTTTGCAGCGGCGGCAGAATACTGTGCTTTTGCCATTTGCAAAGCTTTTAGACTTCCTGCATCTTGGTTTACCAAAATCTTTTGTCGCTCCAATTCTGCTTCCAAGTATTCCAAATTACCAATAACTTCTAAATAATCTTGCTGTAATTGAATGAGCTCCGGATCTTCAATGGTAAAAAGTGTTTGTCCACGTTTTACTAACATTCCATCCAAAACAGACAACGACTTGATAAACCCACCAAATTGTGCGGCAATAATCGTTTTGTTTTGAGGTGGCACCTCAATCGTTCCATTTGCAAAGATTGTTAGTCCAATCATTTCCTTTACCGCTAATCCTTCTTGAATTGCGGCACTTTTAAGTTGTTTTGCATTAAAAACAACTTGGGTTACTCCTGTTGTCTTTTCAACTTCTTTCACGGGTTCCTTTATTGAACAGGCAGTCAAGATTGCATAACTTACTATAAATAGATAATAATACTTTTTCATGGTCTTAATTTTCATTTTGAATAAACCAATTTAACTGGTGAACAGTAGAATTGATATTCTTAATTAGTTGTAAATAATTTAACTCGATATCCAAGGTGCTTTGTTTTGTTTGAAGAAACTCAATGGTTGAAATTTCCCCGGTTTCAAGCAAAAGAGCAGCTTGTTCGTGCATCATTTTAACTTGCGGCATCAATTGCAAAGCATATAATTCAAACGATTTCAAATAACTAGTGTATTGAATTAACGTTTGTGTATATCCTGAAAGCAATTCGTTTTTAATCGATGCCAATTGTAAATCATTTTGTTTTAAGTCTGTATTTAAAACCACAGATTTCCGTTTAGATGCTCCGTAAAACAATGGAATATCTAGTCCAATTTGTCCAGCATGGAATCGATCCGATTGCAAAAAGGTAACATCAGGACCAATCACCGAATGAACACCGACTAATGTTTGATTCACGTAACCAAAGGTAATATCCGGTAATGTTTTTGCCAGCAAAACTTGTTTTTCCTTCTCAATCACTCGTTGTTGCACTTCATGAAACACAATTTTCGGATGATTGACTACACGTGAAGAATCACTTAAATTGGAGAAATTTTGATTTCTATACGGATCATTAAGCGTTGTTATCGGGAAATCTAACCCAAGGAGAAAGCGCAAATTATTTTCCTCGGCTTTGCATTCGTCTTGCGTAAAGCGCACTAAATTTTGAATTTCCTTCCTTTTAGAGATAACCAGTACAGATTCTAACTTCGTGACATCCTTCAATCCTAGCTTTATTTCAACCCGCTTTTCGATAGCCGCCATCAAAGAATCCTGATTTTTCAATACCGCCACTTTTTCTTTAAGGTAGCGAATAGATTCATAGCTTGATTGAATTTGAACGGATAGATCTTTCCAATTTGAAAAATGTGCGACAGAAGCCTGTTCGGATCTTACTTGACCGAGTTGTTTCTCTTTTGAAAAAACTGTTGGAAAGGGAATCGTTTGATTGATGGTAATATTATTGTCCCTCTTGTAATAAGAATTATATTGACCCGTCATAAACACAATCCCAGTTTTTGGAATTATTGCTGCACTTTTCCCTAGCAGTATTTCCTTTTGAATCTGTAATTCAGAGGATTTGTATGTTAGATTATTTTCTTTTGCCATTTTTAGGCATTCCTCCAGACTCAGCGATTTTGGGATTTGTCCAAAGGTCGGCAAGGAAATTAGCAGTATTAAGGAAAGAACTGCAGATTTTATTTTCTTCTTTTTCATTTTTCGTTCAGATAATAAATAGAAAATCGGTAATACAAAAAGGGTTAGAATTGTCGCTGTAATTAAACCGCCAATTACGACTGTTGCCAATGGCTTTTGTACTTCCGCGCCACTTCCATGCGAAAGCGCCATAGGTAAAAATCCTAGCGATGCAACGAGTGCAGTAAGTAAAACTGGTCGCAAACGCGCTCTTGTCCCCATCAAAACAATTCGGAAAGTATTGACGTATCCCTCTTTTTTCAGTGTGTTGAATTCGGAAATTAATACAATTCCATTTAAAACTGCAACGCCAAAAAGAGCAATAAAACCAACACCTGCGGAAATCGAGAAAGGCATTCCGCGCAGCCAAAGTGCAAGAATACCTCCAAGCGCAGCTAATGGAATGGCAGAGAAAATCAATACCGCTTGCTTGAGCGATTGAAAAGTTAAATAGAGTAAAAAGAAAATCATAAACAATGCAACTGGCACTGCGATAGCCAATCTATTCCGTGCATTTTCCAAATTTTTAAATGTTCCTCCAAATGTTGGGAAATAACCAGGTTCAAACCGAACATTATTTTCTATTTGTTTTTTAAGTTCAATCACAATACTTTCCACATCTCTTCCACGTACATTGAAGCCAACAAGAATTCGTCGTTTTGCATCGTCCCGTTGAATTTGGTTTGGACCTTTTTTGAATTCCACATTTGCCAGTTGCTCCAGCGGAACCTGAACACCAGATGGTGACATCACGGTTATGGATTTCAAATCATCCAGCGATGCACGATTTGTAGAATCTAATTTAACAACCAAATCAAAGCGTTTTTCCCCTTCAAAAATCAATCCTGCTGCTTGCCCAGCGAAACTAATGTTGATTGCTCTATTTACTTCATCCACACTGATGTTATATTTAGCCAATGCTTCTCTATTAAACGAAACAATCATTTGTGGCAAACCAGTAACTTCTTCCACATAAACATCTTGCACGCCTTTTATCTTCGCTGAAAGATTCCCGATTTTTTCTGCATATTTACTAAGCTCATCTAGATCTTCACCATAAATTTTAACCACTACATCTTGTTTTGCACCGGTCATTAGCTCATTAAAGCGCATTTGGATTGGTTGCTGGAAGCCAAATGAAACACCAGCTACATTTTCTTCTAGCTTTTTCTGCATTTTTTCCGCCAATTCTTCTTTCGTAGTTGCTGAAACCCATTCATCCTTGTCTTTCAGGATAATCATGAGGTCGCATGCTTCCATGGGCATTGGATCCGTCGGAATTTCGGCCGTACCAATCTTTCCAACTACTTCCTTTACTTCTGGAAAATTCTTCAATAAAACATCTGAAGCTTTCGAAGTAGTTTCAATGGTTTTAGTTAAACTAGTTCCTGCAATCATTCGCGTTTCGACAGCAAAATCACCTTCGTCCAAAGAAGGAATAAATTCCGCGCCGAGTCGCGTGAACAAGAAAAGACTTAATACAATCAAACCAAGTAATCCGGCCATTACGGTTTTTTGTTTGCGTAAGAAAGCATTCAAAACCGGCGCATAAAACCGTTTTACCATTTTAATAATTTTATCACTGAATGTTTCACGAACAACGATTTTCTTCTTGAGAACCAAAGCTGAAATCATTGGTACATAGGTCAACGAAAGAATTAGCGCACCAATTACGGCAAACATAACCGTTTGCGCCATTGGTTTGAACATTTTCCCCTCAATTCCAACTAAAGCGAGTAAAGGAAGGTAAACAACTAGAATGATAATTTGTCCAAAAACGGCGCTCTTACTAAATTTAGAAGCAGAATTGTACACTTGAATATCCATTTCTTTCTGGTTCAACGATTGATTTCCTCGGTGGTAAAGAAAATGAAGTGTCGACTCAACAATAATTACTGCGCCATCGATGATTAGACCGAAATCTAGAGCACCCAAGCTCATCAAATTCCCTGAAACCCCAAAAACATTCATCAATGAAATCGCGAACAACATTGCCAGCGGAATGACAGAGGCAACAATTAAACCTGCACGGAAATTTCCGAGTAATAGAACTAGCACGAAAATCACAATTAATGCTCCTTCAATCAGATTTTTTGAAACTGTAGAAATCGCACTATTTACTAATTTTGTGCGATCTAAGTACACTTCAATTTCCACACCATCTGGCAAAGTTTGCTTGATTTGCTCCATGCGTTCTTTTACATCTTCAATAACTTTAGACGAATTGGCACCTTTTAACATGAGTACAATTCCACCAACCACTTCGCCAGTTGTATTATAGGTTAATGCACCATAGCGAACCGCAGCACCAATTTCTACAGTAGAAACATCTTTTACTAAAACGGGAGTGCCTTGATCCGTTTGAGATATAATTGTTTGTTCGATATCTTCCAACGATTTCATTAAACCGTCTGTTCGAATATAGGTGGTATAGGAATTTCTCTCAATATATGCTCCGCCAGTATTTTGATTATTTTCTTGAACTGCCCTAAAAACATCGCTTACCGTTAATCCAAATCCTTTCAGTTGAACAAGATCAATAGCGATTTCATATTGTTTTAAATTCCCACCGAAACCGCTAATATCTGCAATTCCCTCAACACCGAGTAATTGGCGACGAATTGTCCAGTCTTGAATGGTGCGAAGATCTGTTGCATTAAACTTATTTTCATACCCTTTTTTTGGTTTGATAATGTATTGGTAGATTTCTCCCAGTCCAGTGCTTAGTGGCGCCATTGAAGGTTCGCCAAAGCCAGCTGGAATCTGATTTTTTGCTTGCGACAAACGTTCGGCGACTTGCTGTCGTGCCCAGTAAATATCTGTATTTTCATCGAAAACAACTGTTACAACGCTTAGTCCGAATCGGCTGAAAGATCGTATTTCTTCAATTCCCGGGATGGTTGCCATTGTTTGTTCAACCGGAAAAGTAACAAAACGTTCAATGTCTTCTGCTCCAGAAGATGGCGCGGAAGTTACGATTTGCACTTGGTTATTGGTGATATCCGGAACTGCATCTATGGGTAGATTACTTAATGAAAACAAGCCCCATACGACTAATCCCAAGGTCAAAATCGCAACAATCAATTTATTGGCGATCGACCAATGTATAATTTTATTTAGCATGAAAAAAATGATTTAATAATACAAAACAGACCAGTTTGATCTATTAAATTTGTTTATTAAGCCATTTGTGGTGGATTCCAGATAGATATAGAT
>CAIYXD010000272.1 GCA_903930085.1 uncultured Flavobacteriia bacterium | reverse complement strand
TTGCAACTGGAGAATAATTTTCTGGATCAAATTCGAACGGAAAAGATGGTGGTTCAACAGAAAAAATTGGGAGATCCATCCAATGTGCAATTCCAACAAGAACTGAATGATTTAATAGCTTTGGAGCAAGCAACGGAGATTTCCATTGCAGCGAAAAAAACAGAAATAAATGTGGCGTCAGATCCTGCAAAGGCAGTTTCAAAAGAAAAGATTTTGATGGATGTTTTTCCAGAATATGAAACACGGCTTGCTACCATCGAAAATTCAAGTACTTCAGAAAAAAGCAAATTAGATGCGATTTTAGCATTAGAGACTAAGTTACTCGAGAGACTTCAACAACAAGATGAAGTAATTCGAAAGGAGCGTTTGGAAGATGCTTCTCGTTCGGAGGAATTAGAATTACTTCAAGTCTTAATGGCAGAGAAAAATGAGCAAATTCAAGCATTACAGAATGAAAGTGAGAAATTGGAAAGTATTCAAGAAACGGAAACAGAAGCGGAAATAACGGTCATTCCGGAAGTTATTCCTTCTAGTGATTCTTTGATTACGGGGATTGAAGGGAGAGAAATAAAATTACAGAGTCAATTAATAAATCCAGATATTTCTAAACAAGAAAGTCAAAAATTGAAAATGGAATTAGCCGATATTCAAAATTCCAAAGACTTGCTTGAAATATCCAATTTGACAAAGAAAATTACAGAAGATTCCACCCAATTAAAAAAAATGCTTTCAAAATTTAGCGCATTGTTACCTTTTTCGGATGAAACATATCCCCAAGCTCAAAACGTTTTGCAATACCAAGAGATATTGGATCAGCAAATTCAGGAACTTCAAATAGCAGCTAGTGCAGCGAATAATTCTACGGAGAAAAAATATTTGCTTCAGAAAATTTTTGAACAGCAGCAGAAAATAACAGCTTTATTAGATTCGGTTATTTTGGAAGCTTCGGTGGAAAAAATTACTAAAGAAAATGGGATGGAAACGTTGTTTTCAGCACTAGAAATTCAAGATAAAATTAAAAGTTATACTGTTCAAATAAGTAATTTGACAAGTGAAATACTTTCATTGGAAAATGCTATTCAAAATGCGAAAGGAGTTGAAAAAGTAAAATTAGATAAATCACTTTCTGAAAAATCTATACAAAGAAATTATTTCAATCAGCAACGTTCATTTTGGGAAGCAAAAAAGATAGAAACCCCAAAAATAAGTGCTTCAATTGATACTGCTTCAATTGCTCAGAATCTTTCATTTGAGGAGGAACAAAAAATTGCACTTTCGCAAGATTTTAAAGAATATGAATTAAATTACCAAAGAATTATAAATAATGAGAAAGAATATAGTAAATTAGTGGAAGAATTAAACAAGCAACGGCATATCTTGAAGAATTTTATTCAACAAAACATGTCTGTTTCCGCTCCTGAAATAATAAATAGCCAGGAACAAATCGATAATGTGAAAGCATTGGAAAAGGAATTGGAAAAGCTTCGGATTGAATTAGTTAAATTACAAGAAAATCAAAATAAATTGTTGCCACAAGATCAACAGAAGGCCATGAAAATGCAAAATCTAATTGTTAGGGGAATCAAGCCAATTTCTAGTTTGGTATTGGCTTCGGCATTGGTTGCTCTTCCTACCTCTGGTTTGACTTTTATTGAAAACAATGTAAATAACACCAAAAATATAATTCCTGTTACTATAAAAAATCCTTCGGGTTTGGTTTATCGAGTTCAGGTGGGTGCTTTTTTAAAACCAATTCCAGATACTTTATTCAAAGAATTCACACCAGTATCTGGTGAGAAATTGAATGAAAATGGTTTTACTCGCTATTTGGCGGGATACTTTAATAGTAGTTCAAAAGTAGTTAGCGCTCGGGATCAAATTAAAGCTTTAGGTTATTCCGATGCTTTTGCTGTCGCCTATTGCGATGGAATTAGGATAACTTTGGCTGAAGCAAGAGTGTTGGAAGCAAATGGAAAGTGCATACCAAAAGGGGAAAACGAATTAAATTTAGAAATTTTAGAAAATATTGCAGGTGAAATTTTATCTGATGACTCCCTGAAAAAGCAGGCTCTTAGTGAATACAACTATAATTATGCGCCATCAGCTGCAATTGCTGAGCCAGTTGAAAAATCTACTGGTCTATTCTTTACGGTTCAAATAGGGGTGTTTAATTTTCCTGCCACTACAGCCGCTGTTTATGATTTTGATCAATTAATGACTTTTCGATTGCCAAATGGTCAAATCAGATATTCTACAGGAAAATATACTTCCGTTGATGAGGCTCAGATGAAAATGCAAAATGCAATTGAAAGAGGGGTGAAAGATGCATTTATAACCGCTTATTACAAAGGTGATCGTATTACGTTAGAGGAAGCACAAAAATTGATTAAAGATAATGGAAATGGTGTTTTTGAAATCTCAATTACAAATTCACAAGAAGTCGTTTCTGCGCCTAAATTAAAAGATAAGGTAAGTTTAAAACCTGTAAAAACAGTTGTTCCATCTGAAGAAATCGATATTAAACCATTAGTTACAACTGAAAATAAGTTGGCGGATAACACAAAGAATCAGTTACTAGATACTGTTGTTTCGGAACCAATTGAAAAGTATATGGGTTTATTTTATACAGTTCAAATCGGCGTTTTTAATCTCCCTGCAACAGCAGCTTCTGTTTTTAATTTAGACGAATTGATGACGCAACGTTTACCAAATGGGCAGATAAAATATACTACAGGAATATTTAAATCTTTTGAGGATGCGCTTATTAAAAAACGAAATGTCATTGAAAAAGGAGCAAAAGATGCCTTTATTACTGCTTTTTATAAAGGCAATAGAATTAATTTGATAGATGCCGAAAAATTATTAAAAGATAATGGACCAAGTATTCTCCAAGTTTCAACATCAAAGCCGATAGTTCCTGAAGCTACAGTTCCAGAATCAAAAATTAAAAATACTGAAAAGATAAAACCTTCAAAACAAAACGTTTCATCTGAAGAAAACAGTATCAAACCATCGAATATTATTGATACTAAATTAGTTGATTACACCTATAATAAAGCACCAGGTTCAGTAGAAGCTGAGCCGATTGAAAAGTATTCTGGTTTATTCTATACCGTTCAAATTGGTGTATTTAATCTTCCTGCAACTGACACATCTCTTTTCAGAATAGACGAATTGATGACACAACGTTTGCCAACTGGCCAGATAAAATATACAACAGGAATGTTTAATTCTTTCGAGGAAGCACTTATCAAGAAAAGAAGTGTGATTGATAAAGGAGTAAAGGATGCATTTATTATTGCCTACTATAAAGGCAATAGAATTAATTTGGAAGATGCTCAAAAATTGATTAGAGAGAATAATCCAGACGTTTTCCAAATCCCA
>CAIYXD010000271.1 GCA_903930085.1 uncultured Flavobacteriia bacterium | reverse complement strand
GAGATAACTTCCTGAATTTGTTCGTCGGAAAGTTCTCCAAGGATATCGGCAGCATCATCCGAGTCAAGATTTTCAAGTTGGCCTGCAATTTCTTTGGAGGAAAGCGAAGCAAGAAAACGATCCCGCACATCTTCTTCCAATTCCATCAAAACATCCGCCTGGGTATCTTCCTCTAGCTGAAAGTAAATGTATTTTGCTTCATTGTTGCGCAATTTGTCCAAGATCTCAGCGATATCGGCAAAGTGAAGTTCTAAAATATGCTCTTTAATCCATAGAACATCTTGTTCCGTGATTTTTTCACGAAGTATTTCAAGAAAATCTTTGGTTAATTCAAAGCGCATTTTTTATTTTTTGGTGTAAAGATAAACGAAAACATTTGTTTTAAGTTTTTCCTTACTATTAAGAAATTAATCAGTGAAAGAATTAACTTTGATTCCTAATTAAACTCCGCGTGGGATGAACTATTTTTTTGCACATTTATTAGAGGAGTTTCACCTCCCGCTTAAAAACCCAGTTTTGGTTTTTTCCTTGTTGCTTTTTATCATCTTGCTGTCTCCTATTTTATTAAGAAAGATTAAAATCCCTGCGATTATAGGATTAATCATTTCAGGAGTAATTATTGGTCCGCATGGTTTGGGTTTGATTGGAGTTAAAGCGATGGAATCTGAGGGTTCGATCAAGCTATTTTCAACAATCGGACTTTTATACATTATGTTTATGGCTGGTTTGGAATTAGACATGAATGAATTCAGGAAGCATATTCGTAAAAGTTTGGTTTTTGGATTACTTACTTTTTTCGTTCCAATAACACTTGGTTTCCCGATTTGCTACTATATCTTGAAATTGGATTTCACTGCTAGTTTATTGACGGCTAGTATGTTTGCCACGCACACGTTGGTCGCTTATCCAATAATCAGTAAGTTTGGGTTGTCTAAAAACTCTGCTGTTGCCATTACGATTGGTGGTACAATATTAACGGATACTGCGGTCTTGATAATTTTGGCGGTTATTTCCAGTTCCGCAAATGGCAATTTGGATGGTGGATTTTGGATTCGGTTAATTACCTCTTTAACCATTTTTTCATTGATAATGTTTTTTATAATTCCGCGCATTGCAAAATGGTTTTTTAGTAAACTGGAAAGTGAAAAAAATTCGCAATATATTTTTGTTTTATCCATTGTCTTTTTTGCAGCATTTTTGGCGGAGGTAGCAGGAGTAGAGCATATTATTGGTGCATTTGTCGCAGGATTGGTTTTGAATCGTCTGATTCCGCAAAGCTCTACACTTATGAACCGTGTTGAGTTTATTGGCAATTCACTATTTATTCCTTTCTTTTTGATTTTCGTTGGAATGGTCGTTGACTACAAAGTTCTTTTTGATGGAACATGGTCTTTAATCATCGCGGCGGTTTTAACCTCTTTCGCTATTTTCAGCAAATGGTTTGCGGCATTAATTACGCAATGGATTTTTAGAATGAGTAATGCCGAACGCCAAGTTATTTTCGGATTGAGTACTGCGCATGCAGCGGCAACTTTGGCCGTAATTATGGTTGGATATGAAAATAATATTTTAGATATTAAAATTGTAAATGGTACAATTTTACTGATTTTAATTACCTGTATGACTGCTTCGTTTGTGACGGAAAATGCAGGGAAACGCCTACTACTTGAAATTGCGGAAAAGGGTGTCGACGAAGGCAATGAAACCAAGTTGAGAAACCAACATCTTCTGCTGGCGATAAATGAATTCAAGGGTAATGAGAACCTTTTGGATTTTTCTATGCTTATCACGGATAGAAAAGTGATTAATCCGATATCAGTAGTTAGCGTTGTTCCAGATAACGAGGTCGCTGAGCGTTTAATTCGAAGTTCAAGAAGGGCATTGGAAGATATTGTTAAGCATTTTTCAGGCGGAGATTCCAAAGTAAATGCCATTGCTACTATAGATCATAATCTTTCTTCTGGAATTGCTAGGGTTTCAAAAGAATTGGTAGCGGATATTGTTGTGATTAACGACAGTCGAAAAATAAATTTATTGAAACGTATCGTAGGGGATGATCGAGACCATTTATTAGATGTTTGCGATAAAACAATTTTCTTTTGTCAGTTCGATAAGCCTATGATTATGTACTCCAAAATTTTTGTTGTTTGTCCAAAATTGGCAGAATTGGAGGCGAGTTTTCCACTTTGGGTGGAACGCGTTTTGCGTCTATCAAATGAATTAAAAATAGGAATAGATTTATTTGCTAGTTCCTTTACCTTTGAAAAGTGGAATAGAATTGCGAGTGCAAATAAAATCTCTCATAAAACAACCTTGACGGAAATTGAAGAATTGGAAGATCTTTTCCTTTTTAGAACTCAAAATTCTGGCAAAGAATTAGTAGTATTTTGTTCTGCTAGGAATGGTGCGGTTTCTTATGTCAGCGGAATTGAAGCATTTTCAGGGAAGGTTGAGAAGGGATTCCCGGAGAATGATACGATTTTGATTTATCCATCGCAAAGTCAAGTGGAGAATCTTTATGGCGGTTATGAAGATATCGATGCCACACCAATTGTGAAAAGTGTGGAAGCTATTCAAAAAATCAGTAAAGAAGTTGGCAGTATTTTCAAGAAAAGCAAATAATTTCAGCCCGATTAATTCTTACGGGGAAACGCTTTTTTAGGCAGAAACAAAGCGTAGAAAAATGCAAAAAAGGCTGCTCCCATTTGTGTTTCCAAAGTGTCTTCTATGAAAAAGGTTGTTATAGCAACGATGCAAAATAGGAGTGGTAAAATGTTTCGTTTTTTATAGTTTTCTATAAAGAATGCTACATTCATCCAAATAAATAGAAGTAATCCAAGAATTCCAAATGAAATCCAATTGGTTAGATATGCATTGTGTGCTCTTAGTCTGTTTTTAGGAAGCAAAGCGGAATTTTCGATTGTATATTGTTGATCAAATGCATCCTGAACATCACCCGTTCCAACGCCAATTGCCCAGTTTTCTTTAATAATAGTCCAACCAGTTTTCCAAAATTCCAATCGCTGTAAGAGTGAATGTCCATTAGGATCCATTGCATTATTGAGTTGAAATTTAATTCCTTCGAATCGAGCAGGAAATCCAGTTTTTGTCTCCTGAATACTCGCAATACCATTTTCTATAAACCGAATATCTTTGGCTGTTAATTTCTGAAAATCGTATCCATCTTTCCGAAGCCCTTTGCTTGTCATGTATCGAATCAATGTAATGCGCAATGGTTGTTTTCGATTGTCTAAGCTGTCGTAATTTAAAGAAGAACGATTATTCCAGGATTTTTTTAATTCTTCTTCACATAAATAGGTGAAAATAGGCGTTCCGTTAACATACGTATTTGGATTCGCAGCGCGCGCGTATGGATTTCCAAAAGGAGTAACCGTTTCTAATTTAGATACATCTATTTTTGTTTGCTCAGAAAGGCTCATAAAAAGGTAATAACTAGGCAGGGCTAATAACAGAAATAATAACACAACGATTGAATAGCCGAGTCGTTTTGATTTTTTGAATCCAACAAAAATAAGGAAAGTGAAGAGAATTAAAACAAGCGCCAACAAGCCAGAGATAATTTGACTGTAATAGGTGTAAAAGCAAAACCACATTAAAACGGGTATTAAAAACCATTTTTTTGCGCTTTCCAATTTCCAGAGATAAAATAAGGAGATTGCAGCTCCCATCGCAATTAGAATTCCATAGCGTATGTGGGAACCAAATAAAGATAATGCTCGGATATCCGAATAATTTTTAGTTCCAAACCACTGTTGGTAAGCTGCAAAGTTCACAAAGGAAGTGAAAACGAGCGTCGCACAAAATAAAAACAAAATATTCCTAAGTTGTTTTTCTGATTCCAGTGGTTTCGAAACAATTGCCAATGGAATTAAAAAAATGGTTAGCTTAATCCGCAGATCTTGAAATGCATAAACGAAATTTTCTGTCCATAAAAGACCAATAAGGTGCATGGTAAAATATGCAGCTAAAATTAAAAAAAGCCGATTGTTTCGAATATTACGCCAGTATTTTCTATAGTCAGCTTCGAGTAGAAGGTTCAATAAAATCAGCGTAGTACCAATAGACAATATAATTTTACTCGATGGTAAACCGATACTGAATGCGCTTATTCCAAAAAGATGGAAATAATCGTGAAATTTTTTACCGAAAATTCGGTTCAACATGTCGCCCTTAAGTTTGAATTTTTGATAAAACGCCTAATTTTTTAAAATAGTATTGTAGGCAGATTTATTTGCTAATGTTTCGAGAGATTTCTCAATGGAGTCATCGTTTCTAAAGGAATCAATTGCCCTTCCTTTTTGGAAATAATAGCGGGAAACAATTTCGTTTTCCAGTAACATTTTAATTTCATTTTTGAATTTCTCCAAATCGCGCTCTTTAGAAGGGACAACTTTAGACATTAGCGCACTATATTCTTCTTTTGTGTCTTCATAAAAGCCTTCTTTTTCAGCAATTTCCTTCATTTTTTTAAGTATTTCTTCAGAGGCTGTAGAATACGTAAATTCTTCTTTCAAGACATATGCTTTGAAGGCTGAATATTCTTCATCTGTCAATGAAAACTTTCCAGCATCTGCTATTGCAGGATGCGATGCGCAATATTTTGTAGCATAATTAAATACAAGATTATTGGCGAAAATTGTAGATGTTAATCTGCTATACTCTTTTTTGTCAATGGAAATATCTGGCTCAATTCCTCTGCCATCTATTACATCGCGACCATTTTTAGTTTTAAATACTTTTAGCAATGAATCCGGGATTGCAGTTACTTTGGAACCCTCTTCCTTATCGTAATATTCTAGGCGTTGAACACATCTTCCAGATGGAGTATAGTATTTTGCAATTGTCAGTTTCACTTTTGATCCGTATTTTAAATCGTACGTGCGTTGCACAAGTCCTTTGCCATAAGACGTTGTTCCAATAATAACTCCTCGATCCAAATCTTGAATGCTTCCCGCTACAATTTCACTTGCAGAAGCAGAACCATCATCCATTAATATGGTCAAAGGAATTTCTAAATCCAACGGATTTTCCATCGTTTTGTATTGTCGATTCTCCTCTGCAACGCGTCCTTTTGTTGTCACGATAAGTTGGTCCTTTTTAACGAAGAAGTTGACAATTTTTACAGCCTCAATAAGCAAACCACCGCCATTTCCTCGCAAATCTAATACTAAGCCTTTCATTCCTTTTTCTTTTAATGCTAGAAAAGCTGTTTTAACATCTGAAGCGGCTGTATTGGTAAAGCTGTTTAATTTTATGTAACCAACTGTTTCGTTAAGCATGCCGGAATACGGAACATCTGGTAGTTTTATTTCATCGCGGGTTACAGCTATTTTTTTCTTTCCTTCATTCTCGCGTTCTACTTCTATTTGAATTGTTGTTCCTTTTGGACCTTTCAACGCATTGGAAACTTCATCTGAAGGCAAACCAACCATCGTTTTTCCATCAATGGATAAAATTTTATCTCCAGCTTTTAATCCTGCTTTTTCTGCTGGATTTCCTTCGTAAGGTTCAGCAATAAAGGTGTGCTCATCTATTTTACGAATCAGCGCGCCAATTCCGCCGTATTGACCTGTTGTCATTAATCTGTAATCTTCAATGTTTGATTCGTGGTAATAAACAGTATACGGATCCAATTCTTTCAACATGGCATCAATGCCCGTTTTTCCGAGCTTCCCAGTTTGTGGTTCATCCACGTAATACATTTCCAAGTGCTGGTATATTTGATCCATTAGTTCAAGGTTTTTAAGTACCTCGAAACCGTTGGACTGCGCGTTTATGTTTGTATTCAGAAGGAAAGCGATTCCTAAAGTGATTAATTTGGCGTAAGTGCCGAAGGAAGTGAAAATGTTATTTTTTATCATTGGAAATTTCAATTATAAGTTGATTCAATACGCTTTTCATTTTTTTTTGTAAAACATCAAATGAAAGTTCTTCTTTGGCAGTATAAATCATAAATAGCGCCAATTTTCTTTCATTCTCCATTAAAAACGTTTCTAAAATTAATTTATTCTCTCGAATTGCTTCACGCAGAATACGTTTTATTCTGTTTCGCTCATGTGCTTTTTTGAAATTGCGCTTAGGCGCTGAAATTGTAATCTGAAATGGAACATCTGTTTGCGTCTGTAAATCAGCAAAATGAATAACAAAGGGATAGGATTTAACACTGTTTTTTGCTGCAAAAACAAGTTCTATTTGTTTTTCATTGCACAGTTTATATTTTTTCCCAAATCGTTTATCCATAGTGCAAATATACCAATATGAGCGCCACAAGAAAAAGTAATGTTAATTTTGAGCAATGAAAAATAAGTTGGTTGCAATTATTGGCACTGGGCCTTCTGGTTTGATGGCCGGAACGGTATTAGCTGAAAATGGGTGGAACGTAACTTTTTTTGACCATAAAAAAGCTCCAGCACGGAAATTTTTAGTTGCGGGGCATGGTGGTTTTAATCTAACCAATTCAGATTCAATTTCTTCGTTCATTGAGAAATTTGACGAACAACAAATAAAAGAGGCAGTCACGAATTTCACAAACGATAATTTTCGCACTTTTCTTGAAAAAATTGGCGTGGAAACCTACGCTGGATCTTCAGGAAAAGTTTTCCCAATTAAAGGAATTAAACCAATTATGGTACTTGCGAAATGGCTGGAGTATCTCGAAAAATTTGATGTGCATTTTCAGTACGAGCATAAATTGGTGGATTTTTCCTCAGAACAATTGAAGATGGAATCCCATGATGAAGTGAAAACCTTTTCATTTCGCAAAATAATTTTCGCACTAGGCGGTGCATCATGGTCAAAAACTGGATCAACCGGAGATTGGTTGAATTTGTTCCGTCAAAAAAATATAATCTGTAATTCCTTTCAATCGAGTAATAGTGGTGTTGTGTTTCAAAGTGGTTTTGATTTGAAGCCGCTAGAAGGTCAGTACATTAAGAATTGCAAGGTTTTTTCTAACTCTTTTGAGCGTTTGGGCGATATTACTATTACAAAAACAGGATTAGAAGGCGCTCCAACATATGCTTTGAACAAAGAATTTAGAATCGGAACTTGTGTTTTTATAGATTTTAAACCAACGGTCGATTTCGATAAAATCAGCAAAACAATTGTTCAATCCAAAAACAATACAGAAGGTATGCGCAAACTGAAATTATCCAAAACATCCATTGCATTTTTAAAACTTGTTTTGGAGAAAGAGCAGTTCAAAAATCCAGAAATCTTAGCAAATAGTATTAAAAAATTGAAAATCCCATTTGCCTCTTTTCAGCCCATTGATGAGGTAATTTCGACTATTGGTGGTGTTTCATTTGATAGTGTTCTTCCAACTTTCGAATTACTAAATGTTTCAAATGTCTATTGCGTTGGTGAAATGTTGGATTGGGACGCTCCTACGGGTGGATATTTAATTCAAGCCTGCGTAGCAAGTGGCTATTCTGCTGGAAAATCGATTGTGAATCACTCCTGATCTATCCGTGGTAAATTAATCATTTCCTTCACGATAAAGCAAGTCGGAAAATCCTTTGTTAAATTTCCTTTTACCTTTTCCGCTTCTAAAAGAGTTCTGAAATCACCAACTTTTAATATGTAGTTTGGAGCATTGTATATTACGTAAGAATCTACTTTTGGAAAGGAACTTACGAATTTACTTCTTGCAGCATCCACTTCCTTTCTATCTGAATCAAAAAATAGTTGAACCCTATAGCCTGGAAGTTGAGGTGAAGTTGCCGGAGGCACAGCCAAGCCTTGTTTTCTTATCAAACCGTCAATTCTGACATCTTTAATTATTTCTACAGAGCCATTTTGTGAAAATGAATGAATGCTAAGTAAGAAAATACAAAATATTAGAATGAAATTTTTCATTTTTAGATTATTTTAAACAAATATAAGCAACTTATTTTAGCAAAGTAGACACTGAATTTAAATTCATTCAACTATAAATAAAATTCAATTTAGACAATTTTAAAAAGTGTAAATAAGTACAAATCAGACATTATGCATTTGCGCTTATTAAGAATGAATTTAAATTAGAGCAAAACCAATTAAAAATGTCATAAAACTGTCACTAAACAAAGTGATTCTCCTAAATTTGCAACCGTCAAACAGTGTTTTTTTGGCAATAGACTTACAGTTTTTTACATGAAAATATCTAGTAGTCAGATGTTTAGAAAATTTAGAAATTGGTGTTTTAGCGCGCTTACCATTGTGTTTGTTGCGGGAACAACCACAACGTATGCTCAAGGTGATGCACTTTTTAAAGCGAAATGTGCCAGTTGTCACCAACCCCATAAAAATGGTACAGGTCCAAAATTGTTTCAAGTTCGTCAGAAATGGTCGGATGGAGGAGCCAAAGATGGTTCTATTTACCAATGGGTAAATAATTGGCAAACTGCAGCTGCAAGCGATCCATATGCACAAACTGTGTCTGCTTGGTCGCCAACCGCAATGAGTGCTTTCCCAGAGTTGAAAAAAGAGGAAATCAATTCGATTTTGGATTGGGTGGATTCTCAACCAGAACCAGGTGCTGCCCCCGCAGATGGCTCAGCTCCCGCAGATGGTATGACGCCTGTAGAAGGTGAATCAGAGGATTCTTCGACAAGTTGGATTTGGATAATTTTAGGAGTTATTTTCATTACAATAATTCTTGCAATCGGAGGTGTTCGAAGACAATTGAAATTTGTTTCGGATGAAAACGCAGGAAATGATTCCAATGACAATCTAACGTATTCGGAAGAATTGAAAGCATGGGCATGGAAGTATAAAACCTATGTTGGGGTCAGCGCACTAGTTGTTGTAATAAGTCTTATTGTGACTTTATTCCTTGGACTTTATAGTATCGGTGTTGTAGAAGAATACCAGCCATCCCAACCAATTGCATTTCCGCATGCTATTCACGCTGGAACAAATGGAATCGATTGTAAATATTGCCATAACTCAGTTACTAAATCGAAATCTGCAGGTTTGCCAACAGTTAATATTTGTATGAACTGTCACAAGCAAGTAAATGGTCGAACACCAGCGCAGCAAGAACAAATTGCTAAGATTTATGATGCCGCAGGTTGGAACCCAGAGGGAGCAGGAAAATATACTGGAAAAACAAAACCAATCATTTGGAATAAAGTGCATGTCTTGCCGGATCACGTCTATTTTAACCATTCTCAGCATGTCGTTGTTGGTGGAGTAGATTGTAAGCAATGTCATGGTGATATGACTAAAATGGTTGAAACAGCTAAAGTGCAAACAACAGCTGAATTAAATAAAGTGGAAGGAAATATTCCTTTAACGAAACCTACGATGACCATGGGATGGTGTATTGAATGCCACGGAGCGAAAGAAATTTCTACCGGTGCAATTACCGACACAAAGAAAGATGGTTATTACGCTGAAATTCACAAGCGATTATTGAATAACGATAAAACGCTTTACGGTAAATACTTACAAGATGGTAAAGTTACTGTTAGTGAATTAGGTGGTTGGGAATGTGCTAAATGTCACTATTAATTAACTAACTGAAGAAGTTCAAATAAGCATGGGAATGACAAGAAAATATTGGAAAGGTCTTGACGAATTAAGAGAGACGCCAGAATTCCTTAAATCGAAAGAGCAGGAATTTCCGACCGAAAGTTCTGTTGAAGAATTCTTAGGGGATGAAAATTTGAAAGAAACATCGACTGCTCGTCGTGATTTTTTAAAGTTTTTAGGATTTAGTGTTGCTGCTGCAACTGTTGCGGCTTGTGAAGCTCCAGTTACCAAAGCAATACCTTACGTAAATAAGCCCGAAAATGTAACGCCAGGTATGCCAACATGGTATGCTTCAACTTATTACGACGGTGTTTCTTATGCAAGTATTCTTGTTAAAACAAGAGAAGGTAGACCAATCTATATCAAAGGAAATAAAGATTTTGGTATTACAAATGGAGGATCAAACCCTCAAATTATTGCTTCTGTCTTAGGATTGTATGACTCTGCTCGTTTGCAGGAACCAACTTCAAAAGGTGAAAATAAATCATGGTCGGCTATTGATGGTTCAGTTAAATCTGCTCTGAAAAATGCTAAACGTGTTGTTTTGGTATCAAATTCGATTATTAGTCCTTCTATAGCTGCTGCAATTGCTGAATTATCGGCCTCATTAGTTGGTACGGATAAAGCGAGTAAATTCGAGCATATTCAATACGATGCGGTTTCTTATGCTGGAATTCGTTTAGCGAATGAAGCAACTTTTGGAATGAACAGTATCCCAGCATACGATTTCTCAAAAGCGAAAACTATCGTTAGTGTAGGAGCTGATTTTTTAAGTTCTTGGTTGATGCCAACGCAGTTTGCTCCGCAATATGGCCTAACAAGAAATCCTGAAGGAGATTGGATGTCGAAGCACATTCATTTTGAATCTGTATTGTCTTTAACGGGATCAAACGCAGATTACCGTGGAATGATTAAGCCATCGGAGCAAGGAAATGTGCTTGCATACATCTTAAAAGGATTTGGTGTTTCTACAGGTATTTCAACTGATTTATCGAAAGAAGTTAAAGCAATTGCTGATGTAGCTATCAAATCGTTGAAAGCATCAAAAAAGGAATCGATTGTAGTTTGTGGTTCAAATAACAAGGCAATCCAAATTCTTACAAATAAATTGAATAGTGTTTTAGGCGCATATTCAACTACTTTAGATCTTACCAATAGCATTAATCTATTCAAGTCGGAAGACGCTAAAATGAATAAGTTGGTGAAAGAAGTCATTGCCGGAAAAACGAAAGATACTGCAATTCTTTTTTATGGTGTAAACCCAGTTTATACACTGGAAAATGGTGAAGAATTTGGAGAGGCTCTTGTAAAAACAGGAACAACAATAGCGCTTTCGTCGCATACAGATGAAACTGCTTCAAAATGTAATTTTGTTTGCCCAGATCACCATTCACTAGAAAGTTGGAATGATTTCAATCCAATAAACGGGCATTTAGCTCTTGCACAGCCTTCCATTCGTCCACTATTCAATACCGCTTCCGCATTGGAATCTATGTTGGTTTGGACAGGAAAAGCAGAGCGTGGAGGAAAAGATTCAAAAGTAGCATACGATTACATTTCTAAATTGTGGGAAACGACAGGTTTCCCTAATCAAACTAAATATTTGGATTTCCATACCTATTGGAATATGGCAATTCATAATAGCTGTATAGATATTCCTTCTCCAGAAATGG
>CAIYXD010000270.1 GCA_903930085.1 uncultured Flavobacteriia bacterium | reverse complement strand
CGCACGAAGAAATCGTAGTTGCGGTGATTGTAACATACTCATAATTGTCTGGAATTCCATCTGCAATTGGAGTAACCGTCAAAACGATTGTGTCCATTCCAGGAAGAAATGTAATTGGATTGCTTAGGTTATTGTAATCCGTACCCATTGTCGCATTTCCTGTTATCGAATAATTTATGATCAGTGTATCGTCCAATTGCGTTTGTGGTCGAATAAACATTAGATTCGCTTCGGTACATCCTTCGTATACGCTCGTGTCGCCAGAAACAGTGGCAACTGCTATTTCAATCGCTTCTGAACTAAATGAATTTGCTTGAAGAAAAACGCCTGAATCGTATGACTGATCGCCAACATTACAAATTGCAAGTTTAATATGGTAAGTCTCTCCGCATTGAATGGATGCGTTCGCACTTAAAACAACGGTTGTTCCATCGTATTGAATTGCTGGTCCGTAGGTGGATCCATTGTCGTTGAAAACGTAATATTGCGTGTTTGTTTGGTCTCCAACATTATTAATCGTCACAGGAGTTGTAGTTCCTGGAATAATAGCAAGATTTTGTCCGCCGCCAGGATAACCACCTAAAACGTATGGGCCGGTTATTCCAGGTCCCCATAAAAAGAAGCCAAATGCATCATTGAAAGACGATGGCGAAAATTCAGGATATTCCTCCGATCCGAAGACATAGTTAAACGAGATTGTATCGCCTGAAGGCACAAAATCAAACTCCAGCACAACACCATTTGTAACAGAGCCGTTTGCAATATCGTTGAGGTGAACATCTGTAGTTACAGAAGGAGTTCCGCCATTTGTTTGCGAAGTGGAATTGTTCGGGCCTATTGCACCAATTCCCAGTCCCGTAGTGAGTAAAACTCCTTGTTGAATCGGGAAACTTGTTGCTCCAGAATTGAAATAAGATAAATTCCCTTGAACTGTATTTGTAGAGATTGGACTGCCATTTACTGTAATATTGGAAGCGGTTACTCCAAAGCCTAATAAAACATTTTGAACCAACTGATTTGGTGTTAGAACATTTTGAACAGAAATCTGAGCAGTGTTCCAACTTACAAAGCCAAAAGCGAAAGCAAATGCGGTAAATATGTTACGAAAATTCATTGTATATAATTTTAATAATGTATTCAAGACATTCAAATATAGAAATTGGTTGCATGAAATGCGAATAAAAAAGATAAAATCTCTTTTTTTGGATAAAAATTCCGAATTTTGAAGGACCCAAAAAATTAGAATCACATGAAGGCTACACAAAATTTTATTCAGGAAAATAAAGAAAGATTTTTAAGCGAATTGGTTGACTTATTAAAGCTTCCGTCTGTTTCCGCAGATCCAAAATTCTCAAAAGATGTGCACAAAACTGCAGAATCTATTGCTGAACATTTGAATAAAATTGGAATGGACACTGTAGAAATTTGCCAGACCGCTGGATATCCAATTGTTTATGGTGAAAAAATCATTGATTCTACCCTGCCAACCGTTTTGGTTTATGGACATTACGACGTTCAGCCAGCAGATCCAATTGATTTGTGGACGAGTCCAGCATTTGAACCAGTAATCAAAACAACTGCGATTCATCCAGAAGGCGCTATTTTTGCCCGAGGAGCATGCGACGATAAAGGTCAAATGTTTATGCATGTAAAGGCAGTTGAAGCTATGCTGCAAGCAAAAGATCTTCCTTGCAATGTGAAATTCATGATAGAAGGTGAGGAGGAGGTTGGAAGTGCCAATCTCGGAATTTTCGTTAAAAATAATGTAGAAAAACTAAAAGCGGATATTATTCTTGTTTCGGATACTGGAATGCTTTCAAACAATGATCCATCTATTACAACTGGTCTTAGAGGTTTGAGTTATGTGGAAGTGGAAGTTACAGGTCCAAACAGGGATTTACATTCCGGTTTATACGGAGGTTGCGTAGCAAATCCAATCAATACATTAGCAAAAATGATTGCGTCCTTGCACGACGAAAATAACAAGATAACAATTCCTGGATTTTACGATAAGGTAGTAGAATTATCAGAGGAAGAAAGAGCTGAAATGGCGAAGGCTCCATTTTCATTGGAAAAGTATTGTGAAGCCTTGGATTTAAATGAAGTGATGGGTGAAGCTGGCTATTCCACCATGGAACGCGGAAGTATTCGCCCAACTTTAGATGTAAATGGAATTTGGGGAGGCTATACTGGTGAAGGTGCTAAAACCGTAATTGCTTCGAAAGCCTATGCTAAAATTTCTATGCGACTTGTTCCAGATCAAGATCCTGAAGAAATTACACACTTATTTTTAAATCATTTTCAAGCAATAGCTCCAGCAAGTGTAAATGTTACTGTAAAACCACACCACGGAGGAGAAGCGGCTGTAACACCAATCGATTCTATTGGCTATAAAGCTGCTGCAATTGCCTATGAAACAACTTTTGGTAAAAAACCAATTCCTGTGAGAAGTGGCGGAAGTATTCCAATTGTTGCAATGTTTGAGAAAATTTTGGGATTGAAAACAATATTAATGGGCTTCGGTTTGGACAGTGATGCAATTCATTCTCCAAATGAACATTTTGGACTTTTCAATTTCTATAAAGGGATTGAAACCATCCCATATTTTTACAAGAACTTCACGGAACTTTCCAAATAACATTTAGCATGTTTAAACTATTTATTTTTGGACTCGTTCTGACTTTACTATCCTCTTGCGCAACATTTAGAGAGCCTGAATTTATTGGAACGGAAGGAATACAGTTGAATAAGATTGACGGCAAAAACATCTCCTTTACAGTAGCCGTTAAAATCGTGAACCCAAATTGGTTTGGTATAAAAATAAAACCGTCCATAGTAGATGTTTACATGGAAGATCAATTCATGGGAACTGTTTTGTTGGATGAAAAATTGAAACTCAAAGCAAAAAAAGAGAACGATTTATCTGTTCCACTTCTTGCTGTTTTGGAGGATGGCGCGATGCTCACCGTTTTAAGATATGCAAAAGCCGAGAAGGTCACCGTTCGAATTACTGGGAAGGTGAAAGGTGGCATCTGGATCTTCTCCAAAAAAATTCCGATGGATGAAAAACGAACTATTTCCGGCAAGGATTTGCGTATCGGACTGCCAAAATGAAAAACGTGGAAATAGTAAATTTTCCATTAAATAGTGGCGAGTTTTCGATCCTTTTTT
>CAIYXD010000269.1 GCA_903930085.1 uncultured Flavobacteriia bacterium | reverse complement strand
CTTAGCGGAAACAGCTGGTGCATTTACGCAAAAGAAATTCCTCCAAAAATTACAAATGCCTCACCCTAGAACCTATGTAGGGAAGGGGAAGTTGGAAGAAATTCGCGAATATATCAAAGAAAATAATATTGAATTAGTCATTTTTGATGACGAGCTTTCTCCTTCTCAATTACGAAATATTGAGCGAGAATTGGAATGTAAAATCTTAGATCGGAATATTTTGATTCTGGATATTTTTGCAAGTAGAGCAAGAACTTCGCACGCAAAGACACAAGTTGAATTGGCACAATTGCAATATATGTTGCCGAGACTAACAAGAATGTGGACGCATCTCGAACGCCAAAAGGGAGGGATTGGATTGAGAGGTCCTGGTGAATCTCAAATCGAATCGGATAGAAGGATTATTCAAATGCGTATTTCCTTGATGAAGGAAAAGTTGAAGGAAATAGACAAGCAAATGTCTGTTCAGCGTGGTAATCGCGGTCAGCTTGTGCGTGTTGCTTTGGTTGGTTACACCAACGTTGGGAAAAGTACTTTAATGAACTTGTTATCGAAATCCGATGTTTTTGCGGAAAATAAATTATTCGCAACCCTTGACACAACTGTTCGAAAAGTGGTAATTGAAAATTTACCTTTCCTTCTGACGGACACAGTTGGTTTTATCCGAAAGTTGCCTAATCAATTAATTGATTCATTCAAATCAACATTGGATGAGGTGAGAGAAGCAGATTTATTGGTGCACGTTCTAGATATTTCGCATGCCAATTTTGAAGACCAATACCATGTAGTGAATGAAACATTGAATGAATTGGATAAAACCGAAAAACCGGTAATTTTAGTATTTAATAAAATTGATGCCTACCATCCTTTAGAAGTAGATCCGGATGACCCAAATCCACCTTCAAAAGAAACGTACACGCTGGAGCATCTTAAGAAAACATGGATGTCAAAATTAAATAATACAAAATGTGTTTTTATTTCAGCAACAGACAAAGAGAATATTGATGAACTGAAGGAGGAAATTTACCAAGAAGTTAAACGTATTTTTAAAGTTCGCTATCCGTATAATAATTTCTTGTATTAATGATTTTGGATATTTAGCATTTTTAGAATAAAAAAAAGAGAGGAATCCTCTCTTTTTTTATTAGTATAATTTGGTTGTCTTTAACGAAGCACTAAATGTAGGAATCCATGTCCTTCAATAAATTGATTCTGTAGTCCATAGACAGTATATTTATAAAAATAAACACCATCAGGAGCATCTGCGCCGCTTTTCATTTTACCATTCCATGCAGGATTTATTCCTGAACCTTCAAATACCACATTTCCCCAACGATTTATTATCGAAAGATCAATTGAAACGGAATTGGTAGTGGTAAGAAAATAAAGATCGTTTAAACCATCGTTATTCGGTGAAAAAACATTTGGTGCTTCAACTGTCGGTTGAGGATAATAGCACGATCCATCATCGGCATTTGCCAAAGGATTATAGTTTACTGCTAAAACATCAGTACAACCACAAACACTGAGATATACAGAAACTACTGCAGTATCCGCGCAATTTCCTTCAGCTGCAATTAATTGAATTGTTGCATTGGAAGTATACGTCTGGTATTGATTCGGAAAAATGGAATTCACATTTATTGTGGTCCCATTTCCAAAATTCCAACTATAGCTAGAAGCATTTTGACTTGTATTTGTAAAAGTCACATCCAGCGGCGTACAGCCAGATGTCGGATTGGCACTAAATTCAGCAACTGGTGGATTTAAAATATCAATAAAAATGCTATCGTTTACAGTACATACAGCATCTTCAATATTGATATAGTACCAACCTGAAGCAAGATTCTCCCAAACGGAAGCATTCACAAAGCTAGGATTTGAAGCGCCCGGTCCATTCCACGTGTAATAGACTCCATGCTGCGGCGTTACGGTTTGTCCTGTAACGTACGCTGCTACCCAACCGATAGGTTCACAAGAGGCTGGTCCCGACCAAATAGTATCCACAGCGAGTGTTTGATTCAACGTTATTGTTACCGTATCTATTTCGGAATATCCGCACGAATTTGTTGCTGTCACGTAATAATCTATTGTTCCAGTCATCGTTCCGGTCACGGAAGGGAAAAAAGCCGATGGCCCAGTTTGTCCACCAGTCCAAGAATAGGTGAAAGGTGGGAATAAACCTAATGCGCTTGCAGAAACGAGCACAGAATCATTTGCACAGGGCACGGTTGGATTTGTTTCTGTAATCGTAATTGGAATAGAATCTAAAATATACAATGTTCCAGATGAAATTAACGTATCGCCGCACGAAGAAATCGTAGTTGCGGTGATTGTAACATACTCATAATTGTCTGGAATTCCATCTGCAATTGGAGTAACCGTCAAAACGATTGTGTCCATTCCAGGAAGAAATGTAATTGGATTGCTTAGGTTATTGTAATCCG
>CAIYXD010000268.1 GCA_903930085.1 uncultured Flavobacteriia bacterium | reverse complement strand
GACTAGTTGTCGGTATCGTGGCTTAAGTTTACTCACCAGCAAACGCATGTGAATTACTTTTTGACCATGAATAATTGTTTCTTCCGGATTCAGCGTATGTGCTTTAGCGTCCACAAAAATAACCTCGCCATTAGCCGTTTTATAACCAGTATCCATCGATGTTACTTTGATTCTTTTTTTACGGATAAAATCAATGCAATTGTTAGATGCGATTTTAAAAAGCCAGGTGCTGAATGCATAACTTGGCGAATATTGCTCCAATCGGCTAAATGCTTTTCCAAATGCTTCAATGGTTAAATCGTCTGCATCGTCTTGGTGACGAACCATTTTGAACATCATGTAATAGATGGATTCCCGGTAGCGATCCATCAATTGCGCATAAGCAGATTGATCCCCTTTCTTTGCAGCTTCTACAAGTATGAGGTCGAAGCGCGCTTTATCCGATAAATGTTCTCCGTCTACCATTTATTTGTTTTTTTCTTTTCCGACAAATAAAATAGAATCGGCATTAATAGCGCATAGAAAACGTCCCACAAAGGAAGAAATTGAATAAACTTCTTTTCCTTTAATTTTGAAAAACACCTGCTTTGTATCCACCATTTTAAAACTACTACAATTAGAAATACCGTTAAAACAATCCAACGGTACTCTTTGGAATTTACTTGCAAAATAACAAATGAAATCCATAGTAATAACAAGGTGAACGGGTATATTCCTAACAGCCACTTTTTAATAACGTTATATCGACTAGAAGTGCTGTAATGCCTTGTTTTTTGGCGAATCCAACTTTCCCATGTGGTATTTGGTTCAGAATAGCAAAAAGATTCCGGATCTATATTGATCGCGTAATTACCTTTTTTTGCTGCTTCTTGTATAAATAGATCATCGTCGCCTGAAGAAATAAAATAATGCGATTTGAACCCATTTACGGAATTGAAAACCGATTTGGTATAGGCTAGATTTCTACCAACTCCCATGTAAGGCATTTTATCCAAAGCCATCGAGAAATAACTCATTGCGATGTATGCTGTATCAAAACGAATCAGTTTATTTAAAAAGCCTTTTTTACGCGCGCTGGGTCCGTAGCCGAGAACAATTTCTTTTCCTGGAATAAATTGAGACGCCATACTTTTTAACCAATTTGCGGAAGCAGGTTTGCAATCCGCATCCGTAAAAAGTAGATTTTCATATTTCGCACCTTTAATACCCAATGTTAGAGCAAGTTTTTTACCGGGTTTCAAATGTGGATTCTTGGCAATTTCAATAATGTGTAAATTTGGAAATTGTTGCTTATAAGCATGCAATAAATAAGCGGAATCATCAATAGATTGGTGGTTTACAACAATTACTTCAAATACGGGGTAATTTTGTTGTAATAGAAATGGTAAGTTTTCAAAGAGATTATCGGATTCATTTCGCGCTGCCAAAATGATGCTTACTGGTGGTAAATTGGTTTCTTCGAGCTGTGGTTTTCTCTTGTAAAACGCTAATTTTCCGAACACTAACAATATGTATATAAGCTGGATTATTCCCGCCGCAACGAAAACACTAAACATAATTAAGGGCAATCCAAATTCAAATGATGGTAAAAATCGCATTTCAACACAAAGCTTTGACGCAAAGATGGGGCACATAATGAAATACATGTATCTTTGTAGCGTTTATTTTTCAACAATGTTATGCACTTCGATTTACTACATACAGATATAAAAAGCAAAGCTAGAGCTGGAATCTTTCATACCGATCACGGTGCGATTGAAACTCCAATCTTTATGCCGGTAGGAACTGCTGGAACAGTGAAAGGTGTTCACCAGCAAGAATTAAGGGAAGATGTTTCCGCTCAAATAATTTTGGGAAATACATACCATCTTTTTTTAAGACCAGGACTGGAAGTTATTGAAGCAGCTGGAGGTTTACACCAATTTATTGGATGGGAAAGACCAATGTTGACAGATAGCGGCGGTTATCAAGTCTATTCCATGTCGGGATCTCGAAAAATTATTGAGGAAGGTGTAAAGTTTCAATCCCATATTAACGGAAGTTACCATTTCTTCACGCCGGAAAGAGCAGTAGATATTCAACGCACAATTGGTGCCGATATAATTATGGCATTTGATGAATGCACGCCATATCCTTGCGCGTACGATTATGCTAAAAGATCCATGCACATGACACATCGTTGGCTGCAAAGATGCATGAATCAAATGAATGAAACAGAACCAAAATATGGTTACGATCAAGTGCTTTTTCCTATCGTTCAGGGAAGTGTTTACAAGGATCTTCGCGAGGAATCAGCAGAAACAATTGCTTCGCACAATGCAGTAGGAAATGCAATCGGTGGTTTGTCCGTCGGTGAGCCAGATGAGGAATTATACAGTATGACAGATCTTGTTTGTGCCATTTTACCGGTTGATAAACCACGCTATTTAATGGGTGTTGGAACGCCGGCGAATTTATTGGAATGTATTTCCATGGGGATAGACATGTTCGATTGTGTTTTGCCTAGTCGAAACGCTCGACATGGAATGTTGTTCACTTCTGAAGGAATTATAAATATAAAAAACGCCAAATGGGAAATGGATTTTTCTCCCTTGGATTCTAATGGAACGGCTTACGTAGACAAGGTATATACAAAATCCTATCTCCGACATTTAATCAAATCCAAAGAAAATTTGGGGATTCAGATTGCTACGATTCATAACCTTGCCTTCTATTTGGAATTGATGCGGGAAGCAAGAGTGCAAATTTTAGCAAATACGTTTACAGAATGGAAAAACCGCATGATTCCAAGATTGAAAAACCGATTGTAATGCATGCTTAAAATACTGGATCGCTATATCATACGTAAGTTTTTAACAACTTTCTTTTTCATGTTAGGAGTAATAATGCTACTTGCAATGGTATTTGATTTATCCGAACGCTTAAGTGAGTTTATCAATAATCAAGCGCCTATTTCGGCTATTATTCTTGAGTATTACCTGAACTTTGTACTCTACTTTGGAAACATGTTCTCTTCCATGATTATCTTTGTTTCTGTCATTTGGTTTACAGCAAAAATGGCGCAAGACACAGAAATAATTCCAATGTGGAACAGTGGAAAACCTTTCCATCGCTTTCTGCGACCTTACATGATTGCAGCAACTTTTTTAATGGTTATTTCCTTGATCTTGAACCATTTTATTTTGCCGAAGTCTAACCAGAGTCGCTTGGATTTTGAAGAGAAATACTACAGAGATGCTATTAATGTGGAGGATTACCACGCCGAATACCCAGGCAATCAAGTTGTCTATTTTTCGAGTTATTATGCCGAAAAAAATGAAGTAAATGATTTTACATTGGAACAATGGAAAGGGGATAGCATTGTTTATTTTATAAAAGCTCGAACTGCTCAAAATATCGACGGAACAAACAAATGGAAACTCAACGATTATTTTGAAAGATACATCGGTTATCCAAACGATCAAATGATTGAAGGGAAAACAAAAGACACCGTTTTTAATTTTAAAATGGAGGAAATGGCGCAACGCGATAATGTAGCGGAGGCGATGACGTATTCTGAACTCAAATCGTTTATTCGACGGGAAAAAGAAAAAGGTTCAGGAAATGTTCCAATGTATGAGATTGAATTGTACCAGCGAACATCCTATCCATTTGCTACCTATATACTTACCATTATTGGAGTTGCTGTGGCGTCCCGAAAAAAACGCGGAGGAATTGGCGTGAATATCGCTTTGGGATTGGGAATTATTTTTGTGTACATTTTCGCAATGAAAGTTACAACCGTCGCCGCAATGAATGTCGGTTTCCCTGCTTACATTGCTGTTTGGGTTCCCAACGCACTCTTTGGTGTGGTTGCATACATTCTCTATCGTTTCGCTCAAAAATAAAAGCATGAGAATACTAGTGTCATGTGGTTTCATTTTTTTAACTTTTTTGGCGACCTCTCAAGTTGTAAATATTGAGAACAGAAGAATTTACGATGATACTTCCGGCTGGAGCGGTGCTTTTGACGCAGGTTTTTCAGCAGTGCAAAATAAAGACCTTCTTTTAAACGCCTCTTTTCGACCAAGACTGCAGTACAAAACCAACAAACATTATTATTTGTTTTTGACAGATTGGTACTATTCCAAAGGAGCAGATCGAGTTTATGCAAATACGGGAATGGCTCACTTTCGATATGCGTATCGCTTAAACAAGAAAAAAAGCACAAAAAAAAGTCCTTGGAAATGGGAAAGTTACGCACAAATCCAATACAATCAATTGTTGGATCAGCGATTGCGAACGTTAGTCGGAACGGACATACGCATCAAGGCATGGGATAAAAAAGGCTATCGAATATTTGCCGGGACATCAACATTTTATGAATATGAAGCGATTCAATCTTCAGATATTATACAGCAAAATTTGCGTTGGAGCAACTATATTTCTTGGTACTTCAATCCCAAACCTACATTTTCCTTTAGTGCCGTAACTTATTTTCAACCACTTTGGAACAATCTGAACGATTTCAGGTTCATGGGACAATATACACTGACTTTTAACACATTCAAACGAATGGATTTTCGTTTTGAATTCAATAATTTCTTCGATTCAAAACCACCAAAAGACGTGCGGAATTGGATATTTAATACTTCCGTTGGTATTCGAATTCGACTT
>CAIYXD010000267.1 GCA_903930085.1 uncultured Flavobacteriia bacterium | reverse complement strand
ATGGCACTTTCAATTGAAAGAGTTGTTTACTTGAATCTTGCAACAATTAACACTAAGAAGTTTTTGAACGATGTGGAGGCTGCTTTGAAAAGTGGTGGTATTGAAGCGGCGAAAGATATTTGTCGTAATACACGTGGACCAATTGCTTCTATTTTCTACCAAGGAATTGACCGTTCCCCAGAAGGAATCGACATGGTTGAAAAATCAGTAGTTTCTTATGGTGGTGTTCAAATGGGACTTTTAGAAAAAGGACTTTCTTGGATTTCTTTGTTTATTGCACTTTCTCCAATGCTTGGTTTCTTGGGAACTGTAATTGGTATGATTCAGGCCTTTGACAAAATCGTTAAGGATGGTCAAGTATCTCCAACAACTGTTGCGGATGGTATTAAAGTTGCACTTTTAACAACTGTATTTGGTTTGATTGCTGCGATGGTTCTTCAAGTATTCTACAACTATATCTTATCAAAAATTGATGGATTAGTGAATGAAATGGAAGACTCTTCTATTTCTCTTGTAGATATGATGTTGAAATACAAGACAACAACAAAATAATTTTTGAATTTTTAAAATAACAAAACATGGATGCTAAAAAACTTACTGTTGGTTTGAATGCTCTGAAGTTTTCGATTGCGATAGTTGGTGTTGTATTAAGTTTATTTCTTTTTAACGCACCAAATGTTGTAGCTGGAACGGAAGCGGTTGAAACCTATAGAGATGGTTCGGTGATATTTTCATCTGCTATCTGGTTTACAATAATTATTTTCTTTGCATTGTGTGCTTTTGTATTACTTTTTTTCTTTGTACAATTAATTTCTAATCCAAAACGTACAGTGATTTCTATTTTGGGAATCCTTATTTTTCTTGGGATTTATTTAGTGATTAGTTTGATGGGAACTACAGATACAAATGAAACACTTGCACTTAGAAATCAAGTTTCTCCTGGTGTAATCAATACAACAAGTGCTGGAGTTTATACTATTATAATTGGAATGTTTGTGGGATTCCTAGTTGTCATTTTAGGTCCTTTTATGGGTCGTTACAGAAAATAATTAATTATGGCAAAGAGAGAATTACAAGAAATAAATGCTGGTTCGATGGCGGATATCGCCTTCCTTCTCTTGATATTCTTTTTGGTAACTACAACAATGGATAAGGATACTGCTTTCATCAGAAGTATTCCCAAGAAAGTAATTGTCAAGGATCCTGTCCCGGTGGAAGAAAGAAATATTCTTTCCATCAAAGCGAACAATCAAAATCAGTTGATGGTACGTGGCGAAATATTCAGTGATCCGAATAAAATTTCAGAATTTATTTTGAAGTTTTATAGAACGAATGAGAGGGATAATGATCCAACAAATAACTTTCCGATGTATTCAACAGCAACAATGTCAATGATTGATGCTCAATTGGATAAATTTGACCAGCAAATAGAGGACGCGGAAAAAATAGGAGCATCCAATGAGATGATTGAGTTTTTTGAAAGTTCACTAAAAGAGTGGGAAAAAAAGAAAGCATCTTTGAAATTACTTGGTGGAGACGAACTTCGCGA
Source organism: uncultured Flavobacteriia bacterium (assembly GCA_903930085.1). Classification (GTDB taxonomy): domain Bacteria; phylum Bacteroidota; class Bacteroidia; order Flavobacteriales_D; family Crocinitomicaceae; genus M0103. Next base: position 998 of record CAIYXD010000267.1, on the reverse strand, counting down.
AATCAATGGTCAAGCCCATGTTCGTATTGAAGTTCAACAAGCAACGGAGTATAGCATTTTTGCTAAAATTCAAACGGAAGCTGAAGAAGCTTTGTATGAATTGAGAAACGATCGATCCATGCAGTTGTGGGGAATTCCTTACAGTGTTTTGAAAAGAAAAGTTGCTCAGGAAAAAGACAAAGCATTGGATGAAAAAGCAAAATTAGATTTGTTGGAGATTCTTTATCCAACAAAAATAGTTGAAGTTACACCAAAAAAATAATAGCAAATGTCAAAGTTTAAAAAAGATAGTAGCAGAGCGATGCCGGGAGTGAATACTTCTTCCCTTCCAGATATTGTTTTCATGCTTTTGTTTTTCTTCATGGTTGCAACTACGAGTAAAGAGGTTGATCCAACAGTAAATGTTGATCCCCCAGAAGGGTCAAGAGCAACAGAACTTACGCCATATAAGCAACGGTCAGAAGTTGATTTCTTATACCTCGGGAAACCAAGAAACCCAGCAAGAGCTGCAGAGTTTAAAATGGGATTTGCACTTTCTTTAGATAACGTTGTGCAACCAACAGCAGATGGATTATACAATACAAATGCAGTTGGACAATGGAAAAAAGATAAATTTGATCAAAAACCTGCGCGTATGACCGCTCCAATTGAGGCAGTGATTACATGTGTAAAAGCAGATAAAAGCGCTCCTTCTGGTCTAATCTTCGATATTCGAAAAGAATTACAGGAAATAAATGCACTTACAATAGCTTATGCTGTTAGAGATAATGGTTTGATTTAAGGTAAACAATATTTTTTCAAAACCCCAATTCATTGAATTGGGGTTTTTTGTTTTAAATGAAATAGGAAAATATTCTTTCCATTGTTCTCGGATTTCTCTACTTTCGTTATATGCAAAATTTCGAAGTAATTAATCCCACTCGTATCGTTTTTGGGAAAGACCAATTAGGGCGTCTGCCAGAACTTATTCATACATTTTCTGAGAAAAAAAGAATTCT
>CAIYXD010000266.1 GCA_903930085.1 uncultured Flavobacteriia bacterium | reverse complement strand
CTTCGGTTCGCTAGAAAATCATAAAATAAAATTACATCCAAGTAGATGAGAACATTATTGAAATAATTTACCCAAAGTCGATTTTCAAGAAAATTGATTTTTATATCTACACGCTTTGAAAAAATGGTCTCAATTTTTTCTTCTTCTGATTCCTTTAGGAAGAACGTAAAGATTTTTTTAATTGCGGAAGACCCATGGAATCCATAAAAATCGGTCAACGCCTGACTAAATTCTTTTTTATCTACTTTTTTGCCCTTTGTATTTAAGGAATAAACCAGCAACAGCGATTCGAACAATAGGATTTTTAATTTCTCTTCCGATGTCCATTTGGCGGCGTCCATCTTTTGTGCGAAAAGTAATTGATTTGGGAATCCGAAAATTATGCCTGTTCTTGCAAGTGAAGCATGAATAAATGCTATTTCCTCCATTTCTGCTGACCGTTCATAGCTTAAATTAATCTGGTTTTTTTCAACCAAATCAAAATATTTATTGATCCAACCCTTTGAACTAGGTACAAGCATAATTACGTATTCAAATAATACGGTAAAATTACAACTATTGTAGCAAAAAACGAGAAGAAATAATTAAGAAGGCTTGGATTGAATTCCTTCAGAAATTGCGCCATTTTTTAAAAGGTATAGCGCAATGAAGCTGCTGCTCCACCGCCAAAACCTGAATAATAACCCACAAAATCAAGCATTGGCCGCGCATCAAAACCAAAAAGCAATGGAACGCCGTGTTTGTTGAAATCATATTCTATTCCTATTTGTCCGCCAAGCGCCAGGGAAATTCCTGAATTTTCGTTGTAATAATCGTCGAAAAATCCAATTTGCGCTCCTGGTCCTATAAACCAATTTAATCCTTCTGTTAAATTAAATACCCAATGGTAAATTCCAGAAACGGCAAATTGATTGTAACGCCACGTTTTATTTTTCCAGAAATCATCTCTTCGGTTTGTCCAGCCAAAATCTATTTCTAATCTATTTGCTGAGCCAAATCCTTTTTGATAGGAAATTTCCCCACCAAAGGAGCCATTATATCCGCCGCCACTTCTCAAGCCTATTGCATTTGGGTTAACTTGCGCTGAAACGAGGGTAAAGAAAAAAACACTACTGAAAAAAAATAAAAGTTGCTTCGTCATATCTTGGTATTTACTGAATACGCAAGTTACCTTTTAAATTTTTCCTGCTACTAAAAATGCTTTCGTTTTGGTGTAAATTAAAGCTCCATTCGTTGAAAAAGCTTCGAAAACCGCGACATGCGATCCAATTTTTGCCTTAACGCCTTTATCGGAAATACCATCCCATGTAAATGTTCCACTTGAAGCCAATAATTCGTTACTAAAAAGGGTTTTGACTTCTCGTCCGCGATCATCAAAAATGGTAAATTTTCCAAGTAATCCAGATTCACTCATCGCATAGGTAATTTGAAGGAAATCTTCGTTTCCGTCGTTATCTGGAGAAATAATTTGACTGGCAAACGTAAATTCACCCGACATTAATGCAGGTAAGTATTGAGAATTTTTTCCGCCTGGCGTTGCAAATCCAATCGCCTCCGCTGCAGAATGCCAATTATTTGAATCGTCTGAAAGTCCACTCGGGTCAATTTTTTCCAAAGAAACACCATCTGTATTGTCCAACAACTTGAAATGCCAATCGTCAGAATAGGAAACTTTGTCAATTATTGCAGCATCATAGAGTAGATACACCGTACTTGAATCGTTAGTGAAAGTTGGAAGTTCACAATAGACAAATGTTCCTGGAATAGCAGCTGGGTAGTTTTGTTTAACAAAAGTGGAGTCTTTTCCGATCACGGCATACTCTTTTGGGGAAACATAATAATGCTGCACAATCACTTTTTTATTAGCAATTGAATCGTCGTAATTTCCAATTTCCCACAAATAGAGATCCAATAATTTTGCGGAAGTGTTGTATACTTCAATCCAATCGTACCCGCCAGTATATGGATCAAATAAAATTTCATTGATGACAAGATCGCCTGCAACTGCAATTTCCGGCAAAGCAAAATTACCACTCAGATTTGCGGTATTCATCCAACAATCACTAATATTTTCGAGGAGTAGGCTATACATTTGACTACCAATCAAATTTTCGGAAAACTGATACGTAACGCTCGTTGGAAAAGGATTGGAGATAAATGTATTTGCTAATGTTAAACTTGGAGAAAACGAAACCGATGCATTCGCTAAAAAAGTAGAATCCATTCCTTCCGAAAAAGTTACCGTAAGGTAATTTGGAGATTGGGGTAACAACTGAAGAAGAGTAGGCGCTAATGTATCTGGCGAAAGATCTTTTACAGAATTCTCCAATCCTGGTGTTCCGCCAATTGCAGCAATACTTGCTTTCCAATTGCTTGCATCCGAACACGGGTCGTTCGGATTGATTAATTCAATGGAATAGCCGCCATCTTCTTTCGAGGCATCTTGGTACCAATTATCGGTATAGGAGATTTTATCCAAAATAATTCCATTCAAATCTTTCAAAATAATATCATCGCCAGTATTATTTAAACTTGGAAAACTAGTCACCGCTGCTGCCACAAGAAAGGAATCTATTTTAGTAGAGGAACACAAGACCAAATATTCACCAGGATAAAGCCACTTTGGCTGAATTGTGCCATCGGAAGAATTATCTCCTAATTTCCATCCGTCTAAATTAAAATATTTGAAACTGGTGTTAAAAATTTCAACGTATTCTACCAGTGGCAAACCATAGGAAGGCGTTTCATCGCAAACAAATTCTGTGAT
>CAIYXD010000265.1 GCA_903930085.1 uncultured Flavobacteriia bacterium | reverse complement strand
GGATCATTTGCTAATCTACCAGTGTAACCCAAACTTGGAAACATGGTACTCGATCCTGAAATAGCGTAGGATAAACCAATATTTCCATAGTCGTCCATTGCAATGGATCCAAGCCAACGGTTGTAAGCGTCTGGCGTGAAAATTCCTTGTTGGTAAACCGTCCAGGCAGAAGTTGTTTGATCTTGGCGCATTTCACACCACATAACACTGCGTTGTGTGGTACTTATTTTCACGCCCCAAGTTAGAACAACACTATTGTAACCATTCCATTTTCTCCATTGGGATCGGTAATTTAAAATGCCTCCAATTCCATCTAATTTTTGTGTGACGCCAGGTTGAGAAATATCGTTCCAACTTGAATTGTAGGAAGCATCAAAAGAGGTTGTAGGAACTGCAGAAACGAATGTCAGTGTTGCCGTTGGCGTTGTTGGAACCCAGTTTACTGCCATTTGGTAAATTTGAATTCCATCAATTGTACTTCCACCCCAAGCATTGTCGGAGTAGGAAAATATCGGACAAGGCGTTCCATAAGTTGGTAATCCGCCATTTCCATCTGCGTCGCCAGCCAATGGACAAAAGAATCCACCACCACTTGGAGGAGTGAAGTTTTTACTTATTGCACGCGCACTCGCATTTCCGGCAAGCATCGCCGTTCTTTCAAATGCAAATACTTTCTGTGTTCCTTGATTGGATGTCATGTAATATCCGTCTGCCCAAATCGAAAATTTCAAATAGTCAGGAAATTGGGACGAAGTAAAAGTATACGTATAATAAGAACCTGTTGGATCGTTAGTGGTAGAAATCGCTATGTAAATTTTATTTCCCGTTGTGCCAAATTGAGCAATAAACCATCGGTCGGCAAAGCGGTCGTACATCACAATTGGATCGCCACTATTTGGTGTCGCTGGAGTCCATAAACTTCCAACACTTCCAGTTGTAATAACTGCGCCTGTATTCTTATTATAAATTTTATAGGTTGTAGAATTTATAGCTTGGATATAATGGTTTGGTCCCGCAGCTCCAGATGGATCCATCGGGCGAAAACCGGACGCAGTTTGCCCAAGCCAATTTTGTATAGGTGCTTTGTTTGTGGTATTTCTAGAACCATCGCTCCATTGAATGCTGCTGCTGTCGTTTCCGTATGTTAATCCATTCTCTTCTGTGTTGTATACAAATTGTTGCGGAGTACGGTGTTTTTTATCTTTTGATTCCTTCAGTTTTTTAGCATGTGCTTTTTCAATTTTTCGCATATTAACTGGATTCTCTGCGTTAATTTCAAGTACTGGCCTTGAAATGTGGAAACTTTCACAAAAGACAACTTCTGTGGGGGAGTTTTCTTGGGAAAAGCCAAAAGAATTGCTTCCAATAATTAACAACAAAGAGAGGAGAGAGGTAATTTTTTTCATAGTTTTCATAGTTTTAGAGCCACTAATTTAATTAAAATATATTCATGCGAACGATTAATCAAAAAGTCTTTTTTGGGAATAATCTTTTACATTAGTTATCTTCGTAAAAACAAAAACCATGAAGCTAATTCTTTCTCCCGCAAAATCTATCGACACCATTAAAAATGTCCAGCTGAAAGAATTTTCGGTGTCACCATTTTTACCTGAAAGTTCCATTTTGGTTAAAAAGCTGCGCAAATTTTCAGTAAAAAAACTGCAAGAAATGATGGATATTTCGACGGATTTGGCGGAATTGAATTATTTACGCTACAAAAACTGGGTATTACCAGAACAACCAACGGATGAAATTATTCCTGCTGTTTTGGCATTTAACGGAGAAGTTTATAAAGGCTTGGACGCGCGTTCGTTGACCGAGGAGCAAAGCCAGAACATGCAAGAATCGGTTTATATTTTGTCCGGTTTATATGGTGTTTTGAAACCAATGGATTTAATTTTTCCATACCGATTGGAAATGGGAACAAAGTGGAATATTTCTTCTAAATACAAAAATCTTTACGCATTCTGGGGAAAGAAGATTGCTACATATCTAAATAACAACATGTCCGAAAAGGAAGTGCTTATAAATTTAGCTTCTGCAGAATATTTCAAAGCTTTAGATAAAAAAATATTCAAATCAACTATTATTACGCCAGTTTTCAAAGAATTCAAAAATGGGGAATATAAAATCGTGATGATGTATGCAAAACATGCAAGGGGCGCAATGGCTCGGTATTGCATTGTAAATAAAATTCAAGATCCGGAAGAACTAAAATTATATACAGTAGATGGCTATTCTTTCGATAGTAATCAATCTACAGAAAATGAATGGGTATTTGTTCGGTAAGAATTTGAATTAGAAAGCGGTTTGATCTGTTTAGTCCGCTTGCTGCTTCATGAAATCTTCGTTTTTCTCGATAATATCCCACGTGTGATCGGCAAGCAATTTTACCGATGCACAGAACGTAAAATTATTCTTAGATCTTCCCCACTGGCTAGGTCCAATTAACGAAAGTAAATACGCTCCGTTTTCTTTTTGGTACAAATGGTATTGGTGGTTTATCAATGGTTCAAACCGCATTTCTGCAGTATAAATAAACTCTGAAATTTGTTTTCTGTCGTTCAGCTTTTTCGCCTGTTCCGCAAGTAATTGCATTTGCTCATAGATTTGACCTAATTGCATATCTGTTTGGTGTTCCATTGCAGATAAGGCGCGACCCTTAATTTTTCCTTGATCTTCTGGTTTTACTAAAGCGCTTCCAGCGTGGTGCGGATACGCTAAAGTTCCTGGATTTTCTGAAATTTTATCCGGATCAATTGGGTTGATGAAATCTTTGTTCATGAAATGCTAAATTACTTTTGTTATTATATAACTACTGTAGCTGGTAAATTGTTCACATTCACCTTCATTAAGTTTCTTTTTGCCACGATATTTTCTGCTACAATGTATATAGGCATTGTATCGCTTCGTTCAGTGAAAGTATTGGACATAAAAAAAGGGATTTACAAGAAATCCCTAACTATGTATTGGTTGAACGAATCGAATTAGTTTTTCACTCTTTCCACATAAACGCCTGTACGGGTATCTATTTTGATTACTTCTCCGTTGTCGATGAACAAGGGAACTTTAACCTCTGCTCCTGTTGCAATTGTCGCTGGCTTCATAGAATTTGTCGCAGTATCGCCTTTCACGCCAGGTTCCGTGTAGGTAACTTCAGAAATAATGTACATCGGTAATTCCAAAACCAACGGCATTTCTTCTTCTGCATGAAACAAAATGTTGCAAATCATTCCTTCTTGCAAGAAAGCTGGCTTGTCAATCATTTTTGCAGCAATGTTAATTTGCTCGAATGTTTCGTTGTTCATGAAAATATAATCGGAACCTTCTTGGTACAAGTACTGGTATTCGCGATTTTCTATTCGAACGATTTCAATTTTATGTCCTGCAGAGAAGGTATTATCAATTACTTTTCCGGATTCAATTTGACGCATTTTTGTACGCACAAAAGCAGGACCTTTCCCTGGTTTAACATGCTGAAATTCGATTATTTGAAACAATTTATCGTTGTGCTTAATGCACACACCGTTCTTTATATCTGCTGTATTTGCCATTTTTATTTTTTTAACGCTACAAATATAGCACATTTTACCTTTTGAAAAGTGAAATAGAAACTCGCTTGCGAAACAATCCAAGGAAATGGCTCATTTTTTTACTTCCGAATAAAATTTTCAGCAACTTGTATAAGCAGTTATTTTCCCTTTTTATCCATTGAAATTGATTTTTAGTTCAAGTATCCAAGAAGTTTAATTCTTTTCATGAAATATTTCATTCCGATTTCACCACAATCTTCTTATCTTCGGTTAAATTAATTCAAGTTTTATGTCAGAATATTGGAGAGCACTTACACTTTGGAATAAGGTGAAATTTATAATCAGTATTATCATTGGTATTTTAGGTGTCGTTTTTGCAACTTTGAATTGGAACGATGAGGAAGTTCATTTGTTATTCTTGCAAACCACGATGCCACTTACGCTGTTGATACTCATTTCCGTAATAGTTGGATATGCATTGGCTTATCTCTTTAATTTCCAAAATTCTAGAAAAAAGGAAAAAGAATTACATCATCTGCAAGAGCAAAATCAGAAGTTGGTCGATAAATTGAAGCACTTGGAAGAAAAGGCATAATCGTTTGTTGGATTGCCTTTTAAACGAGTTCTTTTAGTGCAGTTTTCGTTCCTATTGTTCGGGTAATGTAATCCTTTTCAAGTTTTGGACTTCTAGCGGGAGAATATTCTCTTCCGTAAAAGATAATCTGCAAATGAAGTTTGTTCCACAATTCCTTTGGGAAGAGTTTCTTCGCATCTTTTTCTGTTTCCACAACGTTTTTCCCGCCCGTTATTCCCCAGCGTGTTAACAAACGGTGAATGTGTGTGTCTACCGGAAATGCTGGCACGCCAAAAGATTGCGCCATAACAACGGAGGCAGTTTTGTGTCCAACGCCAGGTAATTCTTCTAATAATGCCATGTCCGCGGGAACTTCACCAGCATATTTAGCAATTAAAATTCCAGAAAGCTCAAATATTGCCCGTGATTTTTTTGGAGATAAACCGCACGGACGAATAATTGCTCGAATTTCTTCCACGGATAATTTCACCATATCAAATGGATTATCTGCCAATTTAAACAAAGCAGGCGTAATTCTATTCACGCGTTCATCCGTGCATTGTGCAGAGAGTAATACAGAAATCAATAGCGTATACGAATTAGAATGATCCAAGGGAATTGGTGTTTCCGGGTATAGATTTTCTAATTCGGTCAGAATGTAAAATGCTTTTTCTTTTTTCGTCATGGTTTATTTTATTCTGAAACCGTTTTTTACAAAACGCAAAAATTCGGAGAACTGAAGTTTGGAGGTAAAGATTCTTCGGAATTCTTGAAAATTAGACGTTTTTGATGCGGATTCTTCTGATGCGATGTCTTCTGTTCTTTCAAAAGATGCTTCCATTGGGCTGGAGTTTTTCATTTCAATTTCTTCAGCATTGGAAATTTCAGACGAAGATTCTTTTTCATTATCTTCTATTTCATTTATAAGATCAAACAACTTTTTTTCCTGCTTCGACAAGGCATCTGCGCGT
>CAIYXD010000264.1 GCA_903930085.1 uncultured Flavobacteriia bacterium | reverse complement strand
TCCACTCGATGCTCCTGTGATAAGCGCTACATTTTTCATGATTCGTTTTGTTAAATCTCTTATTATTTATCTTTAAACTACCTCTTTTTTACCTTTTGACTACTTTTTAATTGCATCCCAAACTATTTCAAAAAGTTTGTTTTTATATTCCGTGTCCTGCTGCAAATCTTCATTCTGGCGCAAAAACTTAACCGTCGTATCGACCAAACCTGCTACAACCTGCACGAGTATCAAAGGGGAAACAAATTTAAATTCACCTTGTTCGATTCCTTGCTCTGCTAGTTCCATTGTCATTTGAACATATTTGTGTGATTTTTCGATTTCTAGAGAATAAAACGGCGAATTTTCAAATTGCAGCATGAAATCAAAATCTTCGGGGTTTTCTAAATTCCATTCGACAGCAGCCAACCAAAGGGTATAAAAACTTTCTTTCAGCGTAGCATCCTTGTAAATCTGACCGAGAGAATAGTGGAAAATTCTATCTTTCACATCGAAATACATTGCTTCGATTAATTTATCCTTGGTTGAAAAATAATGAAATAATATCCCGTTGCTTACGCCAGCCTCTTTTGCGATTCTTGCTGTTGCTGTTCCATAAAACCCGTGTTTGGAAAACAACTTTTTTGCGGTAAGCATTAATTTTGTGCGTTTATCCATGCCCATTAATTTGAACAAATATACATTTTATACACAAATTGACTGTTTAGTCGGTTTTTTATTTTTTGTTGCTATCAACCGTTACTAATTAATTTTGAAGCAAATTTTTAAGAAGCTTAATACCCCGCTTTTTCTTTCGGGTAAGCATTCAAAATTGCGGAACATTTGGCAAGTTGAGCCCCATTTTGATTTAAGATCTTAGCGGCCATAAAAATCAAGCGATTTCCTTTTTTTACCACTTCCGAAATACAGGTCATCTGATCATTTTCGAATGCTGGCGCCAAGAATGTAATGTTCATTTCCACTGTAGAAACTACTTTTCCATCCATACAAACTGTCGACAATGCCGCTACGCCAACCGTTGCATCCAAGAGCGAAGCAATTATTCCACCATGCGCTGCAGTTGGAGTTGCCAAATGTTTTTTTTCAACCGTTAGGGTATATTCCACCGATCCAAAATCGCGGATTTGAAAATTCATTCCAAGCAATTTTCCAAATTCATTGGATTCTCCATACGCTAGAATCAGAGGATGTTGCATCAAATCATGCATGAGATGTTGGTTTTACGTGAATATCCATTTGTGGGAATGGGAAATGTAGTCCGTTTTCTTCAAATTCTTTGTAAACGCGTTCGTTCATATCAAAAAAAACGGGATAAAAATCATCTGTTTGTACCCAAGCGCGCACAGTTATCGTTACAGCCGAATCTGCCAGTAAAGAAATGCCGATAAAATTTTCAGGATCCGGTAAAATGCGTTTATCTTCTGTCATAAATTGCTGTACAAGATTTTTCGCACGCACAAAATCGTCACCATACGAAATTCCGAATGTCCAATCTACTCTGCGTTTATCTGCTTTCGTGAAATTGGTGATATTACCATTTGCAACAGGTCCATTTGGTAAAATAATCACCTTGTTATCTGTCGTATGCAAATACGTATTGAATATTTGAATTTCTTTCACAATTCCATGTTCGCCTTGCGTCAAAACTAAATCCCCGACTTTGAATGGCTTCAGAACGAGAATCATTATGCCTCCTGCAAAATTAGAAAGTGTTCCTGAAAATGCCATACCAATTGCGAGTCCTGCGGCTCCTAAAAGTGCCACAAAAGAAGTCATTTCGACTCCTAATTGCGTAATCGCGGTGACAACGACAAGAACTTTCAAAACCATGGAGATGAAACT
>CAIYXD010000263.1 GCA_903930085.1 uncultured Flavobacteriia bacterium | reverse complement strand
TTCTTCAATCGTTCGAACAGAGCGCAAAACAGAATAGTATTCGATATCTTCTTGAACTTTTGCTTTTTTCCGAATTCCAGCTGTATCGATCAACATGAAGTCGAAACCAAACGCATTGAATCGGGTATTGATCGCATCGCGTGTTGTACCGGAAATATTGGTTACAATGTTGCGTTCTTCTCCTGTTAATGCATTTACGAGGGAAGATTTCCCAACATTTGGTCGGCCGACAATCGCAATTTTTGGAAGGTCATTTTTTTCATTTACCGTTTCATCTTCCTTATCGAAATGCTTTACCACTTCATCCAACAATTCTCCTGTTCCTGTTCCGTTGGTTGCAGAAAGGTCAAATACGTCGCCTAATCCGAACTGGTAAAATTCCGCAGAAAGACCAATACGATTGATGTTGTCCACTTTATTTGCAACAATGAATACCGGTTTTTTAGCTTTTCTCAAAAGAGCAGCTACCGTTTCATCCAAATCCACAATTCCAGTCGTTACATCCACCATAAAAATGATGACGTTTGCCTCATCGATAGCGATTTCCACTTGCTTGCGGATTTCTCCTTCAAAAATATCTTCTGAACCTTTAACGTAACCGCCGGTATCAATCACAGAAAACTGTGCTCCGTTCCATTCTCCTTTGCCATAAAGGCGATCGCGGGTTACACCACTAATTTCTTTTACAATCGCGTTGCGTGACTCCGTCAGGCGATTAAACAAGGTCGATTTCCCAACATTTGGGCGACCTACTATTGCAACTATATTTCCCATATTATTTTTTGATCAAGGCGAATGAAGGAAGAAAAAAAGCAGTTATTCAGCGCTTTTGGATTTCATTCATTTATAATGCCTAATATCCGTATTTCTTTAATTTATTTTCTGTTGAACGCCAATCTTTATCCACTTTCACGAATGTTTCCATGAAAACCTTTTGATCGATAAATTTTTCAATTTCCAGACGAGCTTCACGGCCAATGCGTTTTAACATTTCACCGCCTTTTCCAATTAAAATTCCTTTTTGGGAATCCCGTTCCACGATTATTAATGCACGAATTCGGGTTAAATTTGGTTCTTCTAAGTATTCTTCAATTTCTACCTGACAGCTGTAAGGCACTTCTTTTTCGGTATGTAAAAAGATTTTTTCACGGATAATTTCCGATACAAAAAAGCGCATTGGACGGTCAGAAATTTCTTCTTTGTCATAGTAAGCAGGACTTTCAGGAACTAAATCCAAAATCGTTTGCCATACCTTTTCCACATTGAAATCATGCAGTGCAGAAATAGGAAATACCATCGCATTTGGCAATTTTTCTTGCCAGAAAGCCATTCTTTCCTCCACACGAGCTTGATCTGTCAAGTCAATTTTATTGATCAAACAAATCACTGGAACTTTCATTTTCTGAATTTTCTCCAATGTTTCCGAATGGTTCATGTCGTTTTCCTTTGTGTCGGTGATGAAAAGTAAAATATCCGCATCCTTGAGGGAAGCATTTACATAATCCATCATGTTTTCGTGTAACTTGTACGCTACATTTACAACGCCCGGCGTATCTGAAAAAACAATCTGATAATTTTCATCGTTCACAATTCCAAGTATACGATGGCGGGTAGTTTGTGCTTTGGATGTTACGATGGATAATTTTTCGCCAACTAAACGATTCATTAGCGTGGATTTACCAACATTTGGACTACCTACAATATTTACGAAACCTGATTTGTGAGACATTACTCTGAAATTAAGGTGCAAAGAAACGAAAATTTCAGGGGGTGCGCAAACTTTCTTGGTTTCC
>CAIYXD010000262.1 GCA_903930085.1 uncultured Flavobacteriia bacterium | reverse complement strand
CTTATGATTTCCCACCCTATGTTTAAGTAGGAGGATTACGTCCGTATAATTGGTACGTTCACTTAAAAGAATTTGGAGTAGAGCCAATTGTCGTGACAAGACAGTGGAGTAACGAGCACGGCAACTACTTGGATTACGTTGCGGCAGGAGAATCATCAGAGACTATTGTAAAAAAAACAGCGTTTGGTACCGTTTTGAATACTGCTTATCGCCCTAATGTTGCAAATCGCTTATTGTTAAAGCATGGTGAGAAAAAATACACTTTACTAAGAAGAAGTATTTCCGCTTACTATGAATTTGCTCAATTTACAAAACCAATAGGGCCGAAAGCAGGATTGTACTATGGTGCGCGGGATTTTTTAAAAAATAATAAAGTGGATGCCATTATCGCTACGGGTGATCCATTTGTGTTGTTTAGTTATGCCGCAAAATTGAGCAAAGAGTTTGGGATTCCCTGGATAGCAGATTACCGGGATCCATGGAGCCACGAGCAGAAACACATTAAAAACGCACCGATGCGTGTATGGAATGCGTTTTTAGAAAAAAAAATAGTATCCTCTGCATCTCATATTTCTACGGTTTCTACTTTTGTGTTGTCTAAGATAAACCAATTAATTCCGAATAAACCTTTTTCTATTCTACCAAATGGTTATAATGAAAATGAAATAAATCAGATTCGGGAAATTCCGCAAAAAAACGAAATTCTGACTATTGCCTTTATTGGAACCATATACAATTGGCATCCAATCAAAAGCTTTTTAGGCATTACGGAAAAATATGTGCAAAAGAAAGCGGATTGTTCGATAAATTTAAACTTTTATGGCACAAATATAAATACCAGCCTTCTTGATTTAATCAAACAAGATTTTCCCAGTTTGACTCCACATGTTAAGGTTACATCAAAAATGCCAAACGAAGAGCTTTTAAGAAAATTAGCAGAAGCAAATGTAATGCTGCTTTTTAATGATTATTCTTACATGGGAACCAAAATTTTTGATTATATTGGGGTAAAACGCAAAATTATCCTCTGCTATTCCAACGATGCGGAGGCAAACGCGCTGAAAAAACAATATTATACCATTGATGAAATACCATCGGAAAGCAAGCAGTTGCAAGCAGATTTAATTGAAAAAACAAATGCAGGAGTGGTCGTGAAAGATGCTGACCATTTACTGGAGGTATTAGATGAATTGTACGCAGAATTTGAAGCAACTGGTCAAATAGCCTGTAATTCAATCGGAGTGGAAAATTATTCCCATAAAAAACAGGTTGAGAAATTAGCAGAATTGATACTAAATATTAAATAATTTACGCATAAAAATGCACATAACATTAATTGCCGGGACCCGGCCGAATTTTGTTAAAATAAGCCCAATTATACTTGCACTTAAAAAAAAGCAGGCAGAAGGTTTTCCAGTGCATTTTCGGTTGGTGCATACCGGCCAGCACTACGATGACTTAATGAGTAGCGCGTTCTTTCAGGACCTCCAACTGCCAAATCCAGATACTAACTTAGGCGTTGGAAGTGGCACACAAGCAGAACAAACTGCTGGAATTATGATTGGTTTTGAGAAAGAACTTTTGGATTTTCCTGCAGATTTAGTGTTAGTTGTTGGAGATGTCAATTCAACCATGGCATGCGCTGTTGTAGCGAAAAAAATGAATATTCCATTGGCGCATGTAGAAGGAGGAATTCGTTCATTTGATTCTTCCATGCCAGAGGAAATAAATCGAAAAATTACGGATAGTATCACAGATTATTTTTTTACAACATCGACCTTTGCAAACGAAAATTTAAAAAAGGAAGGGGTAAGGGATGAGCAAATATTTTTTGTTGGAAATGTTATGATCGATACCTTACTGCGCTTGGAAAATGAATTTAAGCAACCTTCCATTTTTGAGAAGGAGAAACTAAGCGAAAAAAAATACTTTGTACTCACACTTCACCGACCTTCGAACGTAGACAATCCTGAAAAACTATTGAAACTATTGACAACGCTCAGTGAGCATTGTGGAAATTGTACTGTTATTTTTCCTGTTCATCCTCGAACGGCAGCCATTTTGAAAAAAAATGGCATTGTAGTTAAAAATATTGTTATTATAGAACCATTGGGCTATTTAGAATTCAATTACTTAGTAAAAAATTCAATGGCAGTAATTACGGATTCTGGAGGTATTTCTGAAGAAACGACGGTAATGGGCATT
>CAIYXD010000261.1 GCA_903930085.1 uncultured Flavobacteriia bacterium | reverse complement strand
TTAATGGCACAAGAATCACCGTTAAAATTAACGAACGCAAAGGAATCGGCAACTCCAATAACTGTTTACCAATTAGAAATTGTAAAAGCGTAATGCTCGGGAAAATTGCAATCCAAACCATCACTGCAAATTTCCATTTTGGAACTTGTTTCAATTCTTTTAATTTAAAAGTTAAAATTCTACTAAATTTCTAATGTCAGACCATCATAGGCCAGGAAAACATTTGGAGGAAGTTCCTTTTCAATTTCTTGGTGTTTTCCAAATAAATGTGAAATATGGGTTAAATAAGCTGTTTCCGGCTTAATTTCCGCAATAAATGCCAGCGCTTCGTCCAAATTAAAATGTGAAATGTGCTCGGAACGGTGCAAGGCATTGACGACAAGAATTTTCGTTCCTTTTACTTTTTGCTTTTCTGTTTCCGAAATAGTTTTAGCGTCCGTGATGTAGGTAAAATCACCAATTCGATAGCCGAAAACAGGCATTTTATAGTGCAAAACCTCAATTGGAAGAAGCGTTAAACCATTTGGCAATTTAAAAGCTTTGTTTTCAATTCGATTGATTTGAATACTTGGGATTCCAGGATATCGATCGTTTGAAAAAACATATTGAAATTCTCTTCGCAAAGCGATTTCAACTGCTTCGGTGCAAAACACTTCCATATCGCGCTGTTCTTTGTAATTAAACGCCCTTACATCGTCTAATCCTGCTAGATGGTCTTTGTGTTCGTGCGTGAAAATTACTGCGCGCAGCGATTTAACGTCGTGGTTTAGCATTTGCTGCCGAAAATCCGGACCTGTATCGATCACAAAATTTTCAGTTTGATCGGAAATCAGAATGGAGGATCGCAAGCGTTTATCCAATGCATCCGAAGAACGACAAACAGCACAATCGCATGCTATCACTGGCACTCCCTGCGATGTTCCCGAACCAAGTATTGTGATTTTCACCAAATATTATGTTTAAAACCTGTGTAATTTAATTGTTTGAGCGAAGAATTTGTACTAAAAAAATTATCCAACCAGCGATGAGAAAACCTCCGCCCAATGGCGTTACAGGTCCTAAAAACGGCAGCGAAACGCCTAAAACTTCTTGAATCGCAAGAAAATAGATGGATACAGAAAACAAAATCGTTCCTACAAAAAGAAAGAAATAAATCCATTTTAATTGGAACGGAAACTTAGAAGCCTGAAAACCAATTGCTAAGAATGCTAATCCATGGTACATCTGGTAACGCGCACCAACTTCAAAGGATGCTATCTTTTCTGCTGAAATAAGTCCTTTCAAGCCATGCGCCCCAAAAGCTCCGAGAATAATTGCGATTGTTATGAAAACAATTCCTGTTGCAACACTTTTTTTATCCATTTTCTGTTTTATTTAAATCCAATGTAAACTCCAATACTTCCTTCCAGCCATTCCATTTCCCATAATCTCCAATTGTCTCATTGTGCCAAATCATCTGGAAATCACCGCCATAATTTTTCACTTCTTCGAATAAGCTGGCAATTATCAATTTTGATTCAGAAGGTGTTAACTTTAAATATTCCTGCAAGGTGCCATCCATGTAAGCAAACGGGTGAATGGTAAGATCGGAAATGGAATTCTTGCGGAGATCGAACCAAGGAAAAGAACGCGCTGTTCCTGCTCTAAAGCCAACTTGATCCGCATATCCCATAGTGTAATCGTGTTTTATTCCCATGGTTGAAATCGAGCGGTAAGTTGCCGGAAGCTTCAATTTGAGGAAATGCTGTCTGGAATGCTCAACCGATTGGTTTAAGATAAATTCCAAACGTTCTTTTTCGTTGAGTAAAAAATATTCGTAGCTATTGGATTTGTAACTTGGATGTATTCCAACTGTTGTTTTAATTGCCATTTTTCGAATTAATCGCTGGTGGAGAGTATCCTTGAACGAAACATTTTTATCGTATTTCGCATAATCTCCGAGCAACCAAAACATATTTACCGAAAATCCTCGATCCGCAATGGAAAGTATATAATCATAGGTATCGTAAGGATCTTTAGTCGTTCCTTGCAATACCAACTTGCGTTCGTTCATTCGAAATCGGTCGCCACGCATCAAATCCTTTGCTGACGATAGAATTTTTCTAAAGCCATGTTTCAATTGGTAAGCGAATACATTATCAATATCAAATGTTGGCAGAATGGTAGCATTGTGTTCCTTATTTTGGAATTCCACAAGTCCATTTACATGTAAAAAACTTATAAAATCAACTGCCCATCGGTCGCACATTGCTTTTTGCAACCATCCAAAACGACTCAAAACACTATTCTCAGCAGTAAATCTCCCATGTTCATCTTCCGCAGTTGTCATGTATTCTTCCATGCGGGAAAGGATGTAAAAAACACTTGCTAGCGGATCTACTTTGTCATTGAATGTCAAGCATTTTTCCATGTAAAAAGTACCGCTACCAATTCCATAAACCGTTAATTCTTCATCAAACAATAAAGATGCTGGCGGGAACTGCAGAATTCCGTCAAAGTACCTTTCAGAATAATTTAACCGATGAACTTTTGCGTTTTCAAATTCGTTAAAGTCATTTGTTAAAGTATATTCCAATCCACGCTCCTTGAATACGAAATCCAGGGTATAAATTAAACGGGTAGAAATTTCTTCAACAAATAGTAGAATCATGCTTTTTTATAGGTCGTTCATTATTTTTTCGCAAATGAATACTGCAGCTTTACCATCGCCATAAAGCGGCGGATACGACAAATCTTTTTTAGCTATCAGGTCTTCAAACGCTGTAATTATTCGTTTTTTAGAGGCGTCTGCTAGAATTGCGTTGCCATTTTCTACAATTTCTACCCACTCGGTTTGCGGTCGAAGAATAACGCACGGTTTCCGAAAGAAATAGGCTTCTTTTTGCAGTCCACCGCTATCTGTAACCAGCATTCGTGCATGTTTTTCCAATGCGATGATATCCAAAAACCCAGCTGGTGGAATTATTTTAAAACGGGGATTCGCTTCAATTTTTTGCAACAATTCCGAACTCAGTTGCTCCCGCATTTTACCTTTTGTTCGAGGATGAATTGGAAGAACAATATCTAAACCGGACTTTTCCTGAATTTCCAATAAAGCGCCAAATATTTCTTCCATGTTTTCCTTACTATCGGTATTGGAATCCCGGTGAATCGTCGAAAGAATATATCCGTTTTCCTTTAGGTTGTGTGTTGCCAGAATAGTTGATTTTTGGTCAGAAATTTCAGAGAAATACAAGCTATTGTCAAACATTACATCGCCGCAATGGTAAACTTTCGGATGATCGAGATCTGCCTTCAACGAGTCGTGTAATTTAAACCCTTCGTTTTTTAAATTTTCCATTCCCGTGATGGAAGGAACAAACAATAAAGTAGACATGTGATCGCAGGAAATTCTATTGATTTCTTCCGGCATTGCTTTGTTAAAACTGCGTAAACCAGCTTCTACGTGAATTACTGGAATGTGAATTTTAACGGCCGCTAAAGCTCCTGCAATCGTTGAATTTGTATCGCCATATACCAAAACCGCAGTAGGTTTTTCCTTTATAAATATTGCTTCCAAACCTTCCAGCATTTTTGCAGTTTGAGCGGCATGCGAGCCACTTCCAACATTCAAATTGTAATTGGGCTGAGGAATTCCCAATTCTGTAAAAAATACCTCGGACATGTTTTCATCGTAATGTTGGCCGGTGTGCACAATAACTTCCTCCAAATCATTTGGAAAATTCTGCTGGATTGCCCTGCTAATTGCAGAAGATTTTATAATCTGTGGTCGTGCGCCAACAATCGTAACAATTCGTTTTTTCACGGAAACTATTTTTTTTTAAATCATGCCAGTATCGGCGAAGCTAAAATAGCCATTATCGGCGAATATAAGGTGATCCAAAACGGGTAAATCGATACAATTTCCGAATTCAGATAGCTTTTTTGTCAATTTGATATCCATTTCACTCGGTTTTAGTTGTCCACTCGGATGATTGTGCACCAAAATGATGGCATGTGCTCCAAAATCCAATGCTTTTTTAAAAATAACTTTTCCATCCGCAACGGTCCCGGATAATCCGCCAATCGAAACGAGTTCTCGTCGCATGATTTCATTTGCGCGGTTCAGCAGTAGAATGTGAAATTCTTCGTGTTCCAAATCCAAAAGAGAAGAACGCATGTAATCGTAAACGATTTTGGAGGAAGTGATTTTCAACCGCAATTTACCGTCGGTTTCTTTCCGCCTGCGCCCCAATTCCAAAGCGGCAAGGATACAAATTGCTTTTGCCTCCCCTATTCCTTTGAATTTTTTTAGATCTTGTAAACTTAATTTTGAAAAAATCCCCAAATCATAATCTGCATGCTTCAATAAATCTTGGGCTAATTCAACTGCGGTTTGATTGCGCGAGCCAGAGCCTAAAAGAATCGCAAGTAATTCCGCATCGGATAAAGATGCTTTTCCCTTAAGCGCAAGTTTTTCTCTTGGACGATCATCTTCCGCCCAGTATTTTATGGATTGATTGTGTAACATGTAGTTTTATTTAGCTTAGTATGTTGCTTGAAGTTACATAATATACAGAACTATTCAAACAAAAGCACTAAAAATTCTGTTATCAAATTAATCTATAACGCAATACTGTTTTACGCTGCGGGACAACTTAGATGTGGTTACAAGAATGTATCTTTACCGCGAAAAAAATTCTTATTTTAAGATAACTATGGATTCGTTAACGCAAATAGTATTAGGCGCTGCAGTTGCAGAAGCAGTTGCAGGAAGAAAAATGGGTGCAAAAGCAGCACTTTGGGGAGCAATTGCCGGAACAATTCCAGATTTGGATGTTTTTTTAACGGCTTTCTTTCACCCAATCGATGCGGCATTGATGCACCGTGGGTTTTCGCATTCTATGCTATTTGCACTTATAGCAGGTCCAGTTTTGGGCTGGCTGGTTCACCGTTTGTATAAAAAGAAATACGAACAAAAAACCTGGATTTGGTTGTTTTTCCTTGGAATTATAACGCATCCAATATTAGATATGTTTACCAATTATGGAACGGAATTCCTGTGGCCTTTTAATTACCGTATCACATTCAATACCGTT
>CAIYXD010000260.1 GCA_903930085.1 uncultured Flavobacteriia bacterium | reverse complement strand
GTTTCCTGTATTGGTTTTAACTGGACCAAGACAATCGGGAAAAACGACACTTGCGAAGATGACTTTTCCAACGTATCGTTATGTATCGCTCGAAAACCCTCAAAACCTTCAGTTTGCTTTGTCTGACCCAACAGGTTTTCTAGCTATTTATGATCAGCATTGCATCATAGACGAAGTTCAAAATGCTCCTCAATTATTTTCATACATTCAGGAGATTGTGGATGATTCTAAACTAACAGGACATTATATCTTGAGTGGTTCACAGAATTTTCTTTTACTTGAAAAAATCACACAAACATTGGCAGGACGCGTTTACATCATGGAATTGCTTCCTTTGTGTCATTCAGAAATTGTACAAGTCAGAACAACAACCATCGAAGAAGAATTGTTAAATGGTTCCTACCCGCGTTTATATGACATGGGTATTACCCCCCGGGATTTTTACCCAGGATACATAAAAACCTACGTTGAACGAGATGTGCGTTCCATTATCAATGTGCAAGATTTAAAAACCTTCCGTAAGTTTCTTTCTTTGCTCGCTCATCATGCAGGGCAACTTTTCAATGCTTCTCAATTGGCAAAAAAACTCTCGATTGAAAGTAAAACTGTTCAACGTTGGTTATCGCTATTAGAAACGAGCTACATCGCTTTTACCTTGCAACCATGGCATAACAATCTCTCTAAAAGAGTTATAAAAACACCAAAGTTGTATTTTTTTGACACCGGTTTATTGTGTAATTTATTGGGTATAAAAAGCGCGGAAGAATTGATGGTTTCCCCTTATAAAGGTGCGATTTTCGAAAACTACATCCTTCTAGAATTAATGAAAGAGCAGAAGGCAAGTGGCAAACAGGTTGAATCCTATTTTTGGCGCGATAGTAACCAAAATGAAATTGATTTATTGGTATTAGACGGTAGGCAAATACAATGTATAGAAATGAAAGCATCACTGACTGTTCGAAGCGAACACATTCGTGCATTGCACTACCTCGACAATTTAGTAAAAGGGTATGATCTCAGTCATTATCTTGTGAACTTCTATGATGAAACACAGCAACGGAGTAAAGAAACAATTTTATCTTGGAAAGATACAGTCACACTAGTAAAATAAATCATTTTAGTAGATTGCACGAGTGATAAATGCCGAAATTACATACTACGAATTCCGAAATTACATATTGTTTTTTACAAAATTACATTTTCCGATGTAACGACTGGTTTAGATTTTGAATCAAGTAATTATTGGTTTTTTGCAAAATTTACTCGAAAATACCAGCAGTAAAATTTAGAAAAATTTCGATAAAAACTTACTTCTCCTTCACTAAAAGAGCAATATCCCCAATCAAATTATCTACTTCTTTGCTATTCGTGCCGTCGTAGTAGCCGCGGATGCGCATCTCTTTGTCGACCAATACAAAATTGTTTGTATGGATAAAATCGCTTCCAACATCGCCTTGATTTTCCGTTTCGGCAGGTTTTAAAACGAAGAAAGATTTGCGTGCCAATTCATAGAGTTTTTCTTGGGTTCCCGTGAGAAAAAACCAGCTTTTGACATCCGCTCCGTGCGCAACTGCATAGCGTTTCATCTGTGCAACGGTATCTACTTTTGGGTCAACTGTAAAACTTAGAATTCGAACGTTCTTATTTCCTTGATAGACTTTGTGAACCCGCTGCATTTGCACATTCATTATTGGACAAATTGTACCGCAGGTCGTGAAAAAATACTCCGCAACAAATACCTTTCCTTTTACATCAAACTGTGTTACAACCTTTCCATCTTGGTTCAAGAAAGAAAAATTTCCAATTTTATGTCCATAACCAATACGTAGCAATTCAGGATCTACCATTTCCTGGATGACATCCACCGGATTAATCACCGGAAGCGATTTTTCCTTGGAGGGTTTAATCATGAAATACGTGATTGTCACGCCCAAAATAAAAAATACAACAAGAAATAGGATGCGTTTCATGTCAGGAGTTACTTTGCGGGTTTGGTTTACGGAAGTTCGATTTTTTCTTGAATGGACGTTTTTTTCCCGGAGCTGCCTGCACTTTATATTCAGGTCCTGCACCAAGTTCCTCCGGCATTGAAATTTGCGTGATTTCTGCTTCAATCAACCGCTGGATTTGCGCCAATTTCCGCATGTCTTTTTCATTGACCAATGTTATTGCTTCCCCTTTGGTATTTGCTCGGGCAGTTCGTCCTACTCGGTGCACGTAATCTTCTGCATCAAAAGGAGTATCGTAATTGATTACGAGGTTGATTTCTTTGATATCTATTCCTCGACTCATCACATCTGTAGCTACCACAATTCGAATACGTTTGGAACGGAATCCGCGCAAAATCTCTTCCCGTTGTTCCTGATCCAAGTTGGAAGAAACGCCTTCTGCCTTGAACCCGTTTCGGCGCAATGCAGTTACAATTTCATTTACTTTGCTTTTTGAAGAAGTGAAAATAATGATACTTGTATAATCCGTTCTTTCTTGCAGAATGCTTTTAATCAAGGGAATTTTCTGGTTGTCGAAAGTCAAATATACCGACTGCTTAACGCCCGCTGCAGGTTTGGAAATCGACAGCGTAATCTCTTTTGGATCTTTAAGAATTTTCTTCGCTAAATCCCTAATCTTGTTTGGCATTGTAGCACTAAACAAAAGCGTTTGGCGTTCGGTTGGCAGGTTGGAAATAATCGAAATCAAATCATCGGAAAATCCCATATCCAACATTTTATCCGCTTCATCTAGAACCAAGTGTTTGACTTTTGAAAAATCAACGTAGCCTTGCGCAATATGCGACAATAATTTACCTGGCGTTGCAACGATAATATCTGTTCCTTCCTTCAAGGCGTCTTTTTGAATATCCCAGTCTTTTCCGCTTCCTCCTCCATAAATTGCTTTCGATCCAACGGAAACAAAATAGGAAAGTCCTTGGATTTCCTGTTCAATTTGAACCGCTAGTTCACGCGTTGGAACGATAATTAAAGTATCTATAGAAGTATCTTC
>CAIYXD010000259.1 GCA_903930085.1 uncultured Flavobacteriia bacterium | reverse complement strand
TGCTCAAAATAATAAATCTCTAGCTGTTATTAACATGGATGCTCATGCTGACTGTAGAGGATTGGAAGGTAGGCACAGCGGTAATCCATTTTCTTATGCTATGGATCAAAAACTACTGGCATCCTATGGCGTTTTTGGATTACACAAAGCATTTAATAACCAAGAGACCATCCATTTTTTATTGAAAAATAAGGTTCAATTTGGGTACTTTGATGAGTATATCTTCAATCCTAATCAGTTTTTGTTAGACATTAAAAAGTATCTCTCAACGGTAACCCAAGAAAATTTTGTTGGAGTGGAATTAGATTTGGATTGCATGACTAATGTTCCTAGTTCTGCGATGAGCCCAATTGGTTTCTCAGTAAATGAAGCTAGAAACTTTATTCGCGAATGCTTAGAATTTGGTCAGATAGGATATTTTCATTTTCCCGAAGGTTCAGTTATTCAAGTTGGCGATGATCGAATTGTTGGAAGGGTTTTAGCCCAATTTGTTTTCGATATTCTATCCTTTCAAAAATAACTTAGATTTTTTCAAATAATTCTGGGATTGATTTTCTTACTTTGGCTAACAGACCATATCCATCTTCTTCATGCCTGTAACCAATTGGACAAACCAACACTGCATGTAAATTTTGATCAGTTAAATTTAATATCTCATCGTATCCAATAGGATCAAAACCTTCCATCGGAGTGGCGTCTATTCTAAGTTGAGCACACGTTTGCATGAGCATTCCGAGTGAGATATAACATTGTTTGGCTGTCCATTCCTTTGTTTTTTCGATCGACCATTTGGAAAAAGTAGCAATCAAATGATCTTGGAATCCGGTTAAGTTAGTGGCTGGAATGTTCCTAGTTTGAGCCGTTCTTTGAATATGGTTTTCAATGTGATTTTCTGCTATTACGTTATAGGCACAAAGTACAAGTAGATGTGATGCATCAACTACTTGTTGTTGATTAGATGATTTTGGAAGAAGTTTTTGCCGAATTTCTGGATTTTCAATTATCAAGTATTTCAATGCTTGAAATCCATACGCCGTTGGTGTTAGACGCAATGCTTCTTGAATTATTAATAAATCCGCGTCACTTACTTTTTTTGTATTGTCAAATTTTTTAACCGCATATCTCCAGTTAAGATCTTGTATGAGTTGTGTCATTTCTTTTATTTTTGAAACAAGTTATTATGGAAAATGTTCGGAAATGGTAAAGGGCTGATTTTTTGCGACAAGTTAAAAATAGAGTTTTAACTTTAAAACAGCAAAAAGCAGTATGAAAAATTCAAAGTTTACAGAAGCACAGATTTTGAAGGTGCTAAAAGCCCAAGAATTGGGTAAAAAGGTGAGTGAGATCTGTCGAGAGTACGGCATATCAGAGCCAACATTTTACAATTGGAAGAGCCGATATGGCGGAATGACATTGTCTGATCTACAACGCGTTAAGGAACTTGAGTCTGAAAATGCACGATTAAAGCGGTTAGTTGCCGATTTGTCTTTGGATAATCAAGTACTTAAAGAGATCAACTCAAAAAAGTGGTAACGTCTTATCAAAAAGAGCAATGCTTAACTTTTGTTCAAGAAGTTTTTCCGGAGTTAAGTTATGCTAAGGCGTGTAAGTTGGTTAGTTGCTCAAGAACAAATAAGTATTACAAAAAGGTAATGCCAGGAAAGGATGTCGTAGTCAAAGAAGCTATTACAAGTGTAATTGGCACCAGTCGATTAGGGCGAAGAAAAGTAATTGTAAAAGTTCAAAAGAAGCATCCAGGTATTGGAGCAGCAAAAATCAGACGTGTTTACGAAAAGGAAGGTTTTTCACTCTACAAGCGAATGAAGAAAAGACGTGTTGATAATCCTGCAAATCCTATTGAAGTACCTTTGTCGCCAAACATAGAATGGGCAATGGATTTCATGTCTGATTCACTTGCTAATGGCAAGAAGTTTAGAACACTAAATATTGTTGATCAGTACAATCGGAAATGCTTGGAAATAGGTATCAACTTCACTCTTCCATCAAGAAAAGTTATTGAAATTTTAGAAAGAACTATTGATGAATATGGCAAACCGTTAGGGATTAGAACCGATAATGGTCCCGAGTTTACCTCATGTCTATTTCAAAGCTGGCTAGACAAAAATGATATAGAATGGATAAAAATCCAGAAGGGAAAGCCACAACAGAACGCCATTGTCGAGCGATTTAACAGAACTTACCGCGAAGACATTCTTGACGCTAACTTATTCTTTTCGTTGGAGCATGTTTATGAAGTAACCCAACCTTGGAAAGAAGATTACAATCAAGAGAGACCGCATGAAGCTTTGAACTATTGTACACCAAATGAATATGCAGCATGATGTGGGTTTTTGAAGGCATAGCACTCGGAAAATGGGTAAAAAGAAAGACGTCCAATAATCGAACGCCTTCCTTACATTTTCGTCGGTTCAATTTATCCCTGATGAGTTGCTCCCCAGCAGAGCTCATTTCCGTTTCAATTGAACAGTTCAAATTTCAATTTAATCAACTATATTTACAAACTGTCGAAAAAAGCAACCACTTACCATAGCTCTCTATTTCAAATACCTGAAATCTTGTCCTGATTTTATGGTTTGCAGCGTTTCAAAAATCAATCGAATGCAATTTTCCACGTCTTCTTTATGCACCATTTCTACTGTGGTATGCATATAGCGTAGTGGCAACGAAATTAAGGCACTTGTCACCCCTTCGTTGGAATAGGCAAATGCATCCGTGTCTGTACCAGTTGAACGTGAAACCGCCGCTCGTTGGAAAGGGATTTTATTATCGTGAGCCGCTTTTATAATTTGTTTTAAGAAATTATTTTGAACGGCAGGTCCATACGTTAATACGGGTCCATCTCCTGATTTTTGGTCTCCATTTTCAATTTTGTCCACCATGGGTGTGCCGGTATCATGACAAACGTCTGTGATTAAAGCGACATC